>NZ_MVQM01000048.1:0-3157 GCF_002067195.1 Pelotomaculum sp. PtaB.Bin117
TAACTAAATCGTTATTATTGATGTAAATAACCGGCCGGGGAAGAAGGTGCAAAACTTGTGACTTCCGTTGATGCTAAAGTACAGAAAGAAAATCTTTCAAGCATCCACCGATTGGTTGAACAAGAGCCTAAATCGGGTAAGCTGAATAATAATAAGGCTTCAAAGCGCCTGCGCAGCCGGTGGATTCTGCCGAGTGTCGCGGTTTTGGCGGCGGGTTTGCTGCTATTTGCAGCGTTGACGAGCTTGACTGGATTAGCCGGCTTTTTTAACCGTGACGTGGCTTATGCCATGGAGAAAGCGGTTGCTCAATTAGCCAATTATCATGGCGTCCTTGAGATACGCTCGAAAAACGCAGCCGGAGAGGAATGGATGAGCCGCCGGGTGGAACTTTGGTCAGACGGGGATAAGTATGCCGTACGGCAGGACGACGGCACCATGACTGTCAATAACGGCGAGCGGAAGTGGCAGGTCCGTCCGCAAAGCAAGGAAGTGGCCTTGCTGCCGCTGGTACCGGACCCATCCCGGCATGATTTTGATCTGCGGGATGAGTCAAAGCGGGCACTGCAATATTCGCACACTGTTGTCGGAACGGAGATGATTGCGGGGCGCCAGGCGACAAAACTTGAAATTTCACCACCTGGCGGTCTGGTCTATTATTTGTGGATTGATGCTGAGACCAACCTGCCGGTTCAACTACAAACAGCGATGCAAAATGCGCTCCAGACAACATATACTTATGTTAGCTTTGAGCCGAATACTCAGATCGATCCTGGCATATTTGCCTACCAGCCGCCTGAAGGATATCAGGTGGTGGAGAAGGAGCCGGGGCAATTGGTGGCTACGGTGGAAGAAGCGGCTGCCATCAGCCAACTGACTCCGCTGCTCCCGCAAGAAGCGCCGGGCCGCATCTTCGCTTATAAAGACCATATCGTTCTGGATTACGGTGATACCACGATTGCTGAAACTGCCGCCAAGGGGTCTTTCGAGCCGGTCCCTAATTCCGCCTTCGGCACTGCTGCCGGCGGGCCGCTGGAAGTTTGGCGGGAAAGGCTGCGGTGGCGGCAGGACGGCATTGAAATTCAGGCTGAAGGGGCGCGGCGGGTGGAGTTGACCCGTCAGATTGCCGGCGACCTCACTCTCCCGGACGCCGGTAACGATCTGGCTGGCATGGCTCAGGTCAAGGTTTCGGTGGATATGGAAATTGCCAAAGCCGACCAGCGGCAGGTGGACGGGGGACACACCCCCTGGCAGCTTGATCCTGTGGCAGTGGCGCTCACTTTTGTCAACTTAAAAGTATCGCCGGAAGGAATTACGGGTGACCCGAAGATACCGGAGAAATCCTTTAAACTGACAGCGAACAACGGTGCTGAGGCAATAGTGGAGGTCACCGGCGGCCCTATCGAAAAAGTTTACCTGGAAAGGCTTGTCCGGCGGGACGAGACGGGTATTTGGTCGGTTGTCGGCTACGATCCCCGTTAAATAGATGAAATAGTAGATGAAACAGAGGTCAGGCTTTACTTGTGAAATATACTAATAATTTCACAAAGTAAAGCCTGACCCCGTTGTGTGGTTTCTTTGCCTATTGAGTTGTTGTATAATGTCTAACATAAATGCGATTTAGGATTTAGTAGGGGAGAAGGAAGGGGAGCAGGAATTATATGACGGAAAAGATTCGAATGAAAGTTCCATTAGTTGAGATGGACGGAGACGAAATGACCAGGGTTATCTGGCAGTATATCAAAGATATTTTATTGACGCCTTACATAGATTTAAAAACGGTTTATTATGACCTGGGGCTTAAGAAGAGGGACGAAACAGACGACCGGATTACAGTGGAGGCTGCGGAGGCTACGAAAAAATATGGTGTGGCGGTCAAATGCGCCACCATCACGCCCAATGTCCAGCGGGTCAAGGAATATGACCTGAAGCAGATGTGGAAAAGCCCCAACGGGACCATCCGGGCAATTCTGGACGGGACGGTTTTTCGCACGCCGATAATTGTTAAGAATATCAAGCCTTTTGTAAAGACATGGGATAAGCCCATCACTATTGCCAGGCACGCATACGGCGATGTGTACAAAGGGGTTGAAATGAAGATTGAGGCAAAGGGAAAGGCGGAGATTGTTTTTACGGGTGAAGACGGACAAGTGTTAAGGGAACTCATCCATGATTTTGCCGGCCCCGGTATTATCATGGCCATGCACAACCTGGATAAGTCCATTGCGAGTTTCGCCAGGGCCTGCTTCAGCTTCGCGCTGGACCAAAAGCAAGACTTGTGGTTTGCCACAAAGGACACCATCTCCAAAAAATATGACCACAATTTCAAAGACATTTTCCAAGAGATATATGAAAGAGAATATCAGCAAAAGTTTTCGGCGGCGAATATTGAATATTTTTATACATTAATTGATGACGCCGTGGCCAGGGTGGTGCGAAGCTCCGGCGGCTTTATCTGGGCTTGTAAGAACTATGATGGTGATGTCATGTCGGACATGGTAGCCACCGCCTTCGGCAGCCTGGCCATGATGACGTCGGTTTTGGTTTCGCCCGACGGCTGCTATGAGTTCGAGGCGGCCCACGGGACGGTGACGAGGCACTATTATCAGTATCTGAAAGGTGAAGAGACATCCACCAACCCGGTGGCTACCTTATTTGCCTGGACGGGGGCGCTGAGAAAAAGAGGCGAGCTGGACGGCACCAACGATTTAATACGATTTGCCGGTGAGCTGGAACAGGCTGCCATAAAAACCATTGAAGAAGGAATATTGACCAAAGATTTGGCTTTGCTGGCGGAAGGAGAAAAGAAAACAGTCAATACCAGGCAGTTCCTGGAGGAAGTCAATGCCCGTTTAGGATGAGAATGGGGTCAGGCTTTACTTTGTGCAATTCTAGAATTGCACAAAGTAAAGCCTGACCCCATTCTCACCCTCGAAACGAGCCCTGCTCAATGGTGAGTGGGGCTCGTTTCGTTTTTCAAAGAGCGATTTAAGCGATTTAGAGCGATTTATGTTAAGAAGAATTGCAGTCAGCTTAAGAGTTAACAGTGCACAGATATCCTTGACTTTGGGCTTTGAGGGTGGTTAAGTAATATTATAATCCACTCTGCTCAAATCGATGAGGTCGGTCTGGATTCCATAAACTTAATTGGCTATAGGTT
>NZ_MVQM01000049.1:0-4866 GCF_002067195.1 Pelotomaculum sp. PtaB.Bin117
ATTAATCTAAAGTTGTCAATCTTTGAAGAACGATTATTCGCCGGATACAATGCTTTGATAATGGTATTGCCCACCTTATAA
The DNA here is from genome assembly GCF_002067195.1 of Pelotomaculum sp. PtaB.Bin117. NCBI lineage: Bacteria > Bacillati > Bacillota > Clostridia > Eubacteriales > Desulfotomaculaceae > Pelotomaculum > Pelotomaculum sp. PtaB.Bin117. The sequence goes on from NZ_MVQM01000049.1 coordinate 82, forward strand.
TGGTAATATCCTCCTTCCCGGTCAAGCAATTGGATCAAATTGTCATAATCCGCCCATTCGTGCAGCTTGGCGCCAATCTGTTTTACTTCTCTAACAGAGAGCGAAGAGCCGGCAAGCTTGCAGAAAACTCCCTCATGGATGGAATAATCAGTTTTTAAAGTCTCTCCGGGGAACAGGTCTTGAGTGACTTTAATCAGCCCTAATTTTACAGTCTGACGATTTAGGCGCAAATGAGTTTCTTTTGCCATCAGGTTCACACCTTTCTATTAACAGCTCGTTGGTTAACAAATTAACCACCGGGAAAGGCTGCTCCCGTTAATTTTCTGTCTATTCAGATTATAAAACATGCTTTCCTTTGTTACAAGGGTAAATCAGTTGCCATAAAAAGAGACCGAAAAACCTTGTTTAAATATTTTTCATGAGGAATTCTCACTGGTTACGATGGAATCCCCGGCGTCGGGGCTTCGGGTGGTGGCCAACGAACTGCCGGGCATGCGGGAAGCGGAGTTGCCCGCATGCGAAAAAAGGCTGACGGATGGCATCGTCAGGCAAGTGGAAAGGAGCAAGCTGCTCCCCGGCGTGGGGTCATTGGGATGGGATTAACCTCATTATGGTTGACTGGTGTTTTGAGAGTCAAGGGATAGCCAACACTTTTCAACAAGGTTTTTTACAATTTGCTCAATGAGAACTTCAGTATTTGGAGCGTGGATTACTTTAGGTGTTGGTTCTTTTGCGGCCGTGGGCTTTTCTTTTTCGTATAGATCCTCATAATCTGCAATTATTTCCAATAATACTGGCGGGTTCGGTTCCAGGAATAACCTGAGAGCCTTGATTCGTGTGCGTATAACTGCGAGCTCATCCTCAAGCTTTAACGCTTCATCCTCAAGTTCAGCTATTGCTTGCTGCGCCAGGAGGAGCATCTGTTCCTTGTAAACCGGCAAAATTCCCACCCTTTCGTTTGTTCTTTTTATCACCGGGTTTTATGTCCACAATTCCCATTGAAGATCTTAGGCCAGGTTATGTTGAAGGACTTATTAGTACAATATGTCAGGAGGGCGAGAATTAGAAGAGCAAAGGTGTACTTTTAACATTAGTCATTGCCGGGGCCATGAACCACCGGCTTAAAGAGCTTGGCCATAGATAATAAATCAAGCCGGTTGTGCTTAAGGACCGGCCAAATCAGTCCGGCATCTTGCTTCTTCGTAAAACGGTGATAAGTCTTAGGTATCAAATAGCCTGGAATATCGTCCTCACGTTGAAAATTTAAAATATTTATCTCCAGGGTCACTAGTTTGCAGTCAGGCAGGGTGCCCCTAAAGTGTCTTCTGGCGTGAAAGAGCATGTCCACCTGGTAGTGCGGGTAGCTGTAAAACAGCCGGTGTTCAATACTCCGGCCGATAATATACGGCACGTCGAAACGCTTTCCGTTGTATGAAACCAATACTTTAAAATTCCTGAACACCTCGTTGGCGGCGGCGATAACCGCTTTTTCTTCACTATAATTCCTGGCGAATAACTGGTTGATGAAGAACTTACCCTGCCTGTAATACAATAATCCAATCAAAAACAGGGGCTGGCTGGCCCACAGGCCTGTGGTTTCTATATCAATAAAGAGTATATCTTCGGGCTCAAAATATGAAAGCAGCTCCCATTGTCTTGCTCCTAACATTTGCAGTTCATTAATTTGCTGGTTCTGGATCAGGTTGATTACCTTGACCGCGTATTCGTTCCAGCGGGGATGGTTTAACAAGTCTGCAACACTCGTATATCCCTGTTGGCGCAGCTTTTCTTCCGTGACCGGCCCGATCCCCCTGACCAACTGAAGGTTTGTTTGAAGAACAGAGTACTCATCAGCAGGAAAATCAGCGGGAAAAAATAGGTTGCCGGGCAGCTCGCTTTCCAGCAAAAAGTAATTCCCAAACCTCGAAGATATTTCTTGCCCCTGCGGCAATATCACGGGGCTAATCCCGGACTCTTGCCGCGCGGGCTTATTTCTGACATTTTTTAGCCGCTCGAACAAGCTCATTGAATAATCCCCTGGCGATTATTTTTTAACGCTTTTCTCAAACGCTCACGCATCGGTCTTTCCAGCTTGCTGTCGGGGTTCAGGACCGGACTGTATGTCTTGCCCAACAGCGAATGCAGGAGGTATACGGCGGCCTCTTTGTCCAGCGGGCGGTTGAAATTGGAACACTTGGGTGAGTATATGCACATTGGGCAACCGGCCTCACACCGGCAGGAAGTGATCGTTTCAAGAGTAGCCTCAAATAATTCAAAAGCCTTGTCGTATCCCTGTTCACTGAATCCCACGCCGCCATGGCACGCATCATGTATAAATATGGTTGGCCCTTGCGTTTGCGGGTGCATTACTGTGGACAGGCCGCCCAAGTCGTTGCGGTCGCACATGGCGAAAAGGGGCAGGAGCCCGATTGACGCGTGCTCAACCGCGTGCAGCCCGCCCATCAAGTGCAGACCGTATTCTTTAGCCCGGGCGGCAGCCTTTTCATTAATAACCACCCACATGCCGGTTGTTTCCATTACCCGCTCGGGGAGAGCAAGCCGGTCGCCGCCGACCACCTGGCCGGTCTTTTCATGTTTTTTCACGAACCCCGTTACTCTTGTTGTTACCTTTAATTGTCCGGTATACAGGCGGTGGCCGTTAAGCTCCTTGCTTGTCTCGGTGGAAAGAATCTCGGTATTCTTTTCCCTGCCGCACATGGTGTAGTAGTCCACATCCATTTGCTTCATAAAGGCCGTGCCGGTGTTCAGATCAAGGCTGTTCACCACATAAGTGCTTCCCTGGTGAGTGTATACCGCCCCCGGGTAGACTTCCGAAAAAGCCGCGTTCTCATCCAGCACTTCGAGCAGGCGGTTTCCCCCGCCGGTGTCCCGCAGGTGGAACAGTGTGGAAGAACTGGACCGCACGTTTACTCTTTCGGCGGGATAGGTCTGGCCGTTGTAAAAATAAGTTCCCCCCGAATAAGCAACTTCACCATCCTCTTCCAGCAAGGTGAGCAGGTCAACGAAAGTGCCGCTCCACAAGGTGTAATCTTCCGGTGTGACCGGCATCTCATGCGTCGCGCAGAGGGCGTGTCCCATTAAAATATACGGGTTGTCCGGATCGATCAAGGCCTGCTCGCTGGGCTGGGCGAAAAGCGCTCCGGTATTGCGGATGAAGTACTGGTCAAGGGGGGTTTCCACCGCGATGAAGATCACCAGCGACTCTTTGTTGCTCCTGCCTACCCGGCCGGCCTGCTGCCAGGTAGAGGCGATAGTACCCGGAAAGCCTGCGATTAGGCAGACTTCGAGGTCGCCGACGTCAATGCCCAGTTCGAGCGCGTTGGTTGAAACAACGCCCAGCAGGGAGCCGCTGAAAAGGGCGCCTTCGATTTTCCTGCGCTCGTCCGCGAGGTATCCGCCGCGGTATGCCATCACTTTGCCGGCGTATTTTTCTTCATTAAAATTTTCCCGGGTAAAGCGCAAGATCCGCTCGGTTACCTGCCTCGCCCTGGAAAAAGCAATAGTCCGGTAACGGTTCTCCAGGCACAGGGCAAGCAGCCAGGATACCTCGCGGATGTACGGAGTGTGCGCGGGCGGCCGCCACAGGACGAATTTCATTCTGCCCCGGGGCGCGCCGTTGTTGGCAATTAGTTCAACCGCCCGGCCGGTCAAGCGGGAGGCGTGCTCCTGCGGGTTGGCAATGGTCGCCGAGCAAAGGATGAAAACGGGGTCCGCGCCGTAGTGCCGGCAAATTCTTCTCAGCCGCCTGATAATGTGGGCGACGTGTGTGCCGAAAACCCCCCGGTAGTTGTGCATTTCATCGATGACGACATATTTCAGGTTTGTAAAGAAGCGGTGCCATTTTAGGTGGTTCGGCAATATTCCCCAGTGCAGCATGTCAGGGTTGGTAATGATGATGTTCGCGTTGTCCCTGAGCGACGTCTTTTCACCGTCGGGGGTATCGCCGTCATAGACGCCGGCCTTAATCCGGACCTCGTACTCCAGGATGGAATCCAGTTGGTCCTGCCCGAGCGATTTGGTCGGGAAAAGGTAAAGAGCGGTCTGCCCCCGCGTTCTCAATATGGAATCCAGCACCGGAAGGTTATAACACATGGTTTTTCCCGAAGCGGTGGGTGTCACGACAACAATGCTTTTATTTTCGCGCACCTTTTTTATCGCGTCCACCTGGTGCGTATATAGCCGTTCAATTCCCCGCCCGCGCAGCACGGAGCCGATTTCCGGGTGAAGGGCGAAGCCTAAATTGCTGTACCGGGCTTGCTGAGATTCTATTTCTTCTATGTGGATAATCTGACCTCTGTACGAGGGATAATTTTTTATTCTATCGAGAAGTTTTTCCATACTGTCAGCACCTCAAGCCGGTTATTTCTTATTATATTATAACTGATCCGAAGCGAAAACGGCCGGCAGTAATTATATGAATGCTTGCATAACTTTTGCTGATGTGATATTTTGTTTCGGTCTGGTGATTTAGCATGATTGTGATTGGAGGGACACATTTATGTTAATAGTTGACCGTTTCGAGGGTGACTGGGCCGTGGTTGAATATAACAAAAGGATGACTTTTAATTTGCCCCGCTTTCTTGTTCCCGCCGGCGCGAAAGAGGGAGATGTAATAATCGTCAGTGTAAAAGTAGACACCGGGATTACGAAAAAATTAAATACTGAGGTCAGTAAAATGGCGAGTGATCTTTTTCAAGATTAGATTACACGGGGAGTAGATTATGAGAAGATTTATTCTGCTTTTGCTGGCTGTTTTATTTTTGG
>NZ_MVQM01000050.1:0-11076 GCF_002067195.1 Pelotomaculum sp. PtaB.Bin117
CCCCCCGCCTTTATATGAACGCCCGGATTCTAGGCGGACGGGTCATACATATCGTTTGTGGTGTTGCTGATTACCCTGATGTCCTGCTTGGCGACAATGTCTCCGCCCGCGCTGGCAAAAATGTTCCGGGCGACAACCAAGTCCATGGCTGTCTCGATCTCTGCCGCTGTCAAGTTTTCCTTGGGATTACCCAGAGTAATGGTAACGTTTTTGCCTTCCTGGTTGCGGAAAACCATGCGCAAAGTTTGCTCAGTCGTAGTAGCCAATCCGTTTACCGGTTTCCTAAAAATACCTGAGCCGTTAACCGCTCAAATATATCCCCCGTCCGACTACACGGGAGGCAGTTAAACATGCCGGCGACACTAGGACGCTCTTTTGACAAGCAACTGCCGGAAACCTTCTCCTTTCTTCGTTATTTTGTTGGTCAATTGTGTGATGATTATCAATCGATCACAATTGCCGGATACTGTTTCGGTTTATCTAAACCTGAACCAGTTGGGCGTTGTCGACGCGCGAGATGCCGTTCAACGGGTACTGTTGCAGGGCGGCCAGCGCTGCCGCGACGTCGTACAGATCCTGGTCGGACGCCGTGGATTTGACGTTGGCCAGATTCTTGTTGCGGATAACCGGGTTGCCGCTGGCGCTGACACCCACGCGGAGTTCCAGCCTGAGTGTTGAAGCGGCGGGGACCTTGTTTACAGCCATATGGTTCACCTCCTCTCCGGGAAGGCCTGTTGAAAGCGCCTTCAGTGTTGTTTTTGATTAAAATGAGGAGGGCTATGGCACAAAACATTTTGGGCAGGTAAAATGTTTGACCATTTGCCCTGCCCCCGAACTTACGTTCGATATTATTATAACGAGCGATAATTATGGTGTCAATACCAAATTTTAGTTTTCTGGAAACTAATTTTGCTACCAGTCCATCCGGCCTCTGCCGCTCATTTCAGCGCCTGTTCCGCTGATGCCGCCCATGTCGCCGCTCAACTGGGACTTGATTTGCTGGATATCTTTCGGGTCAGCCTGCTGCGCGGGCTGATAAAACCCCTTTTGTTCCGCCAGTTTAAAAAGATCGTATTGGAATTTTTCGTCGTTATCCCTGATTTGCTGGATGGTTTGTCTTAACTGCTGGTCTGCTGTCTGGGAAATGACACTGGCGTAACCGGTCAGACTGCTGTTAACCATGGACAGCACGTCGTTTACCATGTCTTTTTCGCGCATGAATTTTTCCTCCTTAACTTAAGAATGACATTAGTTTTTGCTTGGTGTTTCTGGCGTCCTGCGCAGACTTTTCAAAAATTTGCTTGACCTGGGGATCGCTGGCCTGCTGGGAATACGCCTGCAGTTTTTGATGAGCTGTTTCGTGGGAGCCGATCAGGTGCCTTAAGTTTTGAAGCTCAAGTTGATTTAAATGTGCCACAGATATTGCTCCTTTCACGGATTATTTTATAGCGGTATTATTTTTTCCGTTTGGTTTTTTACTATTCGTATGAAAAACAAAAATTTCCGCTTGAAAGCCGGAAAGCTCTGCAAACCTATTAACAGTATTTGGATTCGCTTAAATTTAGATTTATTGCTTTTCAGTATAGTTGTCGAACTAAAGCAAACCCCGGCCGATCGTTGAAAAATACCTTAAAAAGCACAAATAATCGCGCTTATTTATCTTTAGGCTTCTATCCCTGGAATTGACTAATATCTATTGATTTTGGTATCCTAAATTAAATATTTTTTGATAAATTATACCAGGTAATAGAATGCGGAATATATTCTGAATTTAATATCACCTTTACGGGGGGTGGGAACGTTAAAGATTGCTGGCAGTTTTTCCAACTGGTTCATACTAGGTGAAATGAGCCTTTGTTACTATTACGCTGTTGTAAGAATGGTAAAGGAGGTTTCATAATGGGGAAATACAGAAATATTCAGGTGGGAATAGGTTTCGCAACAGGGCGTAAGAGTTTTCGAAAGGTTTTAAAAACCTATGTATACAACTGGAGAGAAAATGGCTTGACTGAAAGAGAAGGAATCAGTCTAAACCTTTTAATTGCGTATGATCTGAAATATTCAAATACCAAACCAAGTGATTATACTGAAATAAGACAAGAAGTGCTTGATTTGATTGATAATGCCTATTTTATTGGTAAAAAAGAGATGAGAGCAGAAATTAAACAGCTTATTCGCGACAATGTTATTAATGAAAAAGAAGCTCGTTTCTTTGGTACCGGATATGCATCTCAGCGTAATGCCATTCTATACATTGCTATTAAAAACAACCTTGACTATCTTATTTTCTTGGACGATGACGAATATCCCATGGCAGTAACCAAGACACGCTCCAACGTTATATGGGGTGGTCAGCATGTTTTGGGTACTCATTTGCGTTATATTGATCAAGCTGATATCACTCACGGATACCATTGCGGGTATGTTTCACCTATTCCGTATATCGAGTTCAACGATATCCTGACCGAAAGGGATTTTCGCTTATTCATAGAAGCTATAAGCAATGATATCATTAACTGGGATTCGATACGAGCGGTTATGGACAACGGCGGAGTTACTTATGCCGATACAAACGTACTCACCAGCGACACGGTGGAGGAAGTAAAGGAAATTAATCATTGCAAATTCATCTCGGGCGGGAACCTTTGTATTAATCTAACCAATCCCAGACGGGTCAGACCGTTTTACAATCCACCGGATGCGCGTGGTGAAGACACTTTTTTAAGCACCTGTCTTGGCGAACACCGGGTGATGCGCATACCATGTTATACATTCCATGATGGTTTTTCTACCTATAATCATTTGCTTGACGGGGTACTTCCTATTAATCTCAAATATGTTAAGATTGACTCTGAGCAAATTATCACCCGCTTCTATAACGCTTGTATTGGCTGGATTCGATATAAACCACTTCTTTTATATATAGCGCAACGAAATATTTACGATGAGAGAATCAAACAGATGAGGCAGCAATTGGCCGAAACACTGCCTAAGCTTTGTAATTACTTTAAAAGAAAGGAATTTATGAATATAGTAACCGAATTAGAACGTTATCATAATGATGTAAAAAAGCATTACGAAGAATTCCTTGAGACGCAACGTGTTTGGACAAAAATATGTAATTATCTAAATGCGGGAAAATCAGACTGCCAGATTAACGACTGACTTCGCCGGTCTTCAACTAGGTATATAACCGGTGACAGTTTTGCTGCTCCGGCAAGTTTAATATTCGTATACCTAAGTCTTTTCACCGTGCCCTTGTCGCAACTCCCTGGGATTTAACACCTTGGCTCTGGCCAGGAATGCGGATGGTGAGCGTATTTTTTACAAAAAAAAAAGAGCCCGGAGGCTCTAATTTTTAATCATTATCAGTATACCCGCGCGATCTGGCATTTTCAATACAGTCATCCTTGTTTTCATATCCTCGAGTAGATGAAGCAATAGTTGTTCCATCTGATATTTTGCGCATCCATTGCCAAAATCCCCTTTTATCTTTATAAAACTCCCACTTATCTTCCCACTTATCCAATTGCTCACCCCCTTTCCACCATCAAGTCTTGGCAAAAAACAGGTGAACAAACATTCAGACATAAATACACGCCACCTGCTTTTTGGCTTATCAATAGCGCCCTTCCAAGGGGAGGGTGTAAAATCAATTATAATTTAAAATTTCTGATTTTTCGTTGTCAAGCTCAAAAATCTCTGTATATAATTATTTAACCTGTTTTATGGCGTTATTTTGCGTTTTTTTGTTTTATACCTCCACTTTTTCCAATCGGCCACGTTAAATGCAATGCAGCAATTTATATCCGAATAATGCTTTTGGGCAAAGCTAAAAGCCATCCTTCCGGATGACTAATTTTTTCTTGGAAAATCCAACAATAAAAATGAGAACGTCCCGCTTTCAGTATATTCAATGCCCGCTGAGACCGCTGAGGTCGAACCGGGGCACGTATTCCTCCGTTGCCGCCGCTAAATCTTGCATGTAACCGTTTTGCAGGCCGGTTTGAGCAAAGTGCTCGAGTACGGCCCGGTACTCCCGGGGGGAGAGGCGGCGGTTGATTTCCGGATACCGGCGGGCCCGCCAGAGCGGCACGTACTGGCTCATGATGCTGACGTGGGTGGCGGCAGGCAGGTTGAAGTGTATCCAATCCAGAACGCGGCAGGCGGCGTCGTGTTGGCCGGGCAGGACGAGGTGGCGGATCAGCAGGCCTCGCCGGGCCAGACCTTCTTTATTGAAGGTCAGGTTTCCCGCCTGGCGGTGCATTTCTAAAACAGCGGCTGCGGCGACTGCGAAGTAGTCTTTTACCCCGCTGTAGCGGAAGGCCGCTTCTTCCGTGAAATATTTCAGATCGGGCAGGTAGATGTCCACCAATCCTTCCAGCAGCCGCAGGGCTGCCACGTTTTCGTAGGCGTTGGAGTTGTATACGACAGGTATTTTCAGCCCCCGGTTTTTCGCCCGGCGCAGGGCGGCGGCAATGACGGGTATGTATGGGGTGGGGGAGACCAGGTTCAAATTGTGCGCCCCGGCGGTTTGCCGCCGCATGAATACATCCGCCAGCTCAGTTGCTGACAGGTCTTTTCCGGCGCTTCCCCAGCTGATCTCGTGGTTCTGGCAGTATACGCAGCGCAGGTTGCAGCGGGAGAAAAAGACTGTGCCTGAGCCGCGGCTGCCGCTGAGGCACGGTTCTTCCCCGTGGTGCTGCGCGGCGAGGGCGACTGTGGCGGCGGCTCCCGCGCCGCAAAAGCCGGTTTCGCCGCGCAGCCGGTCCGCCATGCACCGGCGCGGGCAAAGGCTGCAGCGGCGTAAGGCCGCCATTGCCTGGTCAACCATCTTTTATGGTCCTCCTTTCCATATAATCCGGTTCCGCGCCTGGTTCCCGGGCAGCCGCGGAATCCCGGCGCGGCGGCCGGGGCCCGAAAAACTGGTAATAGTTGCACTGAATCCGGCCGTTGTACAGCTTGCGCTTTTTATCGGCCCGCCTGCCGAACAGCTTCTCGAAGTCGCGGTGAGCGGTCAATATATAGAATGACCAGGTGTCCAGGGTTTGGAAAACCTGCCCCATTTCCCGGTAGAGACGGCTGACGGTCGGCAGGTCTTCCAGGCGCTGCCCGTAAGGAGGGTTGCAGATAATGTACCCGTATTTCTGCCGCGCCCGCAACCCGGCCACCGGCGACTGCTGCCAGTGGATCCGGTCTTCCACTCCCGCAAGGCGGGCGTGGTAACGGGCCAGACTTAAGACATCTTTGTCCATGTCCGTTCCCCGGATAGTTAACTGCCGCTCGCGGCGGATCGCGTCTTCCGCCTCCTGGCGCGCTTCGCGCCATAGCCGGGCGGGCACGGCCGGCCACTTTTCGGCGTCAAATTCCCGCCTCAAGCCGGGCGCCCGGTTCAGGCCGATTAGCGCCGCCTCTATGGGGATCGTGCCCGAGCCGCACATGGGGTCAATCAGTACGCGCTCAGGTTTCCAGCGGCTTAAGCTGAGCATGGCGGCGGCCAGGGTTTCCTTGAGCGGGGCGGCGCCCGTCAGTTTGCGGTAGCCGCGCTTGTGCAGGCCCGCGCCGCTGGTGTCGATGGTCAGGGTGGCCATGTCTTTCAACAGAGCGACTTCAATCGTATACCGGGAGCCGGTTTCTTCAAACCACTGCCTGCGGTACCGCTGTTTCATTTTCTCAACTACCGCTTTTTTGACGATGGCCTGACAGTCGGGAACGCTGAACAGCTTGGAATTTATCGACTTGCCCTGCACGGGGAAGGCGGCGTTTTCCGGAATCCAGTCCGGCCAGGGCAGGGCCTTGGTTTTTTCAAAAAGTTCTTCAAACGAAAGGGCCTGGAACTCGCCCATTTTGACGAGCACCCGGTCCGCGCTGCGCAGCCACAGGTTGGCCCGGCAGATGGCGCGTTCGTCGGCCTGGAAGGTCACCCGGCCGTTTTCCACAACGGTCCGCTCATAGCCCAACGCACGGATTTCCCGCGCCGCTACCGCTTCCAGGCCGAAAGCGGCGGTGGCGATTAATTCAATTTCAGCCATTGATGATCACCTGCTTCAGTCATTAAATTTCTAAAATGATGCGGTAATTACCTGGGTATTGCTGCTGCCGGAAAGCCTGCTTCTTCCGCCGCCGCCAGTCCGGCCGACCAGCCGGTGGAAAAAGCGACTTGCATGTTATAACCGCCGGTGTGCGCGTCCACGTCGATCACCTCGCCGGCGAAATAAAGGCCGTCGACCAGGTGTGAAGCCATGGTGCGGGGGTCAATCTCCCGCACGCTTACCCCGCCGATGGTGATCATCGCCTCGGCAAGCGGCCGTGTTCCCGTTACGGTGAAAGGCAGGTTTTTGAACAGCCGGGCGGCTTCACGCCAGGCTCCTTTGCTTGTTTCACCGGATTTTTGATGTTCGCTTCCCTGGAGCATTTTGGCGCACGCGGCTGCGAGACGGCCGGGCAGTATTTGTTTGATAATATTGATGACCGCTTTTCGCGGCTGTTCCGCAGCCATGGAAAGCAGCGACGCGGCCAGGTTTTCCTCGCTTATATCGGGTAAAACGTCCATTAGCAGGCGCAGACCGCCAGCGCCGGCGGCAGCGGTTTTTTGGGCAACCGCCCGGCTTAACCTGAGCGCGGCCGGCCCGGAAATGCCGAAATGGGTGAAAAGAACATCTCCCCGTTCGGCGGCGATTGTTTTCCCCGCGGCGGTAGCTAATGTGAGAGAGGCATCTGTAATGGACAGCCCTTGCAAATGTCTGCATAAATGCTGTTCGGCGAGGCATAGCGGTACCAGGCCGGGATGCCGCGGGGCAACCTGGTGGCCGGCCTGGCTCGCCAGCAAATAACCGTCTCCCGTTGAGCCGGTTTGCGGATAGGAAGCCCCGCCGGTGGCGATAACCACTGTTTTGCCGGAAAATACGCGCCGCCCGCCGGTAATTATTCCCTGACAGCGGCGATTCGCCAGCAACAAGCCAGCCGCCCTGACTTGATAAATTACCTGCACGCCCGAGGCCGCCAGATATTCCGCCAGCGTGTCCACGACCTCGCCGGCTCGTTCACGAACCGGGAAAACCCGTCCGCATTCCTCTTCTTTTGTGGGCACCCCCAGGTTTTTGAAAAATTTTCTGCAGTCCGCGCTGGAAAAGCGGGTTAAAGCACTGAACAGGAAACTTCCGTTTCCCGGAACGTTGTTAATAAAATCATGCAGCGACGCGGTATTGGTCAAATTGCCCCGGCCGCCTCCGGTGATGCTCATTTTGCGTCCCAAGCGATCATTCTTCTCCAGTAAAGTCACTTTTGCCCCCGACATCACGGCGGCCGCCGCCGCGAACATGCCTGCCGGGCCGCCGCCGATCACCAGGACGTCCGCCTGGGCCGGGTTGTTTTTTGGTCCGCCCATTAATTGATCCTCATCATTTATAGATTCGTGAATAAAGTTGGCGCAGAAATTGCATTTATAAGTAAGGCCGGAAATTATCAGGGCAAAAAGGCGCTTTCTTTTAAGGGATCTTAATCTATAAAACAAAAAAACACAAGTTGTTGACAATAATAGTGAGCAAAAAAAGTTGCCCCATGTGAAAAGGAAATTGTTTCAGCTGTGCCGAACTATACCAGTTGCTTACAACTATTGGTGGACAAGAAAGGTGGTAAGACAAATGCCTGAATGGTTTATTATTCTCGTCATAACTTCCGCAGGCCAGCGTATCGCCATTTCCACGGAGCAGGACGGTCCGGTGATGGGGACCGCCGCTACGAAGGAGGAAGCGGTTGAACAAGCAAAGGATTTGTCAAATTTGACCGGTTTACCATTATATAACCAGGAAGCCGATTATTGATTGCTCCCTGCCCGACATATTCCGGAAAAAAACATAAGCTATAATCTGTTTGAAGAACCCGATCGCCTGGTCAATTGATCGGGATAATTGAAAAAGAGGGTGGAGCAATGAATATTCTGGTAACAGGCGGCGCAGGCTATATCGGCAGCCACACCGCCCGTGTGCTGGTAAATAAAAAACACCGGGTGGTGGTGCTGGATAACCTCACCAAAGGGCACCAGGCGGCTGTCAAGGACTTGGAATTTGTGCGGGGGGATACATCCGACAAGCAATTGCTGAAGCGTCTTCTCGCCGGGTATGATATTGGAGCGGTAATGCACTTTGCCGCCAGCAGCCTGGTGGGCGAATCGGTTCGCCTGCCGTCTGATTACTACCGGAACAATGTGGTAAACGGGCTGACGCTTCTGGACGCCGTTGTTGAGGCCGGAGTACCTTATTTTGTGTTTTCTTCAACCGCGGCGGTGTATGGCGAGCCGATGGAAGTGCCGATAACGGAAAACCACCCGGCCGCTCCGTTAAATCCTTACGGGGCGACCAAGCTGGCTCTGGAGGGAGCCATGCGCTGGTACGGGGAGGCCTACGGCCTGCGCTACGCTTCCCTGCGCTATTTTAACGCCGCGGGAGCCGACCCCGCCGGGGATATCGGTGAGGACCACGAACCCGAAACCCATTTGATTCCCCTGGTGCTGAAAGCGGCCCTCGGGCTGATCCCGCGGTTGGATGTGTTTGGCACGGATTATCCCACTCCTGACGGCACTTGTGTCAGGGACTATATTCACGTCAACGATCTGGCGGATGCTCATGTTCTGGCCCTGGAGGCAATGGCGGGCGGCGCCGCTTCGCAGATCTACAATCTGGGCAATGGCAACGGCTACTCTGTCCTGGAGGTAATCAAGACGGCCGAGGCAGTGGCCGGCAAACCCATTCCGGTAAAATACGCGGCGCGGCGGGCGGGTGATCCGGCCGTGCTGGTGGCGGGAGCGGAAAAAATCAAGAATGAATTGGGATGGCGGCCATCTTTTCCCGGCCTGCAGGATATTATTGCGACAGCCTGGCGGTGGCACGGCAGTCATCCCGGGGGATATGCGACTCCTGAATCCTGATTTGAGACGTGTAAGCATAGAGTTAAAAAATGGATAAAGAGGAGCAACTATGTTATAATTAGTTCAAACTATTTAGAGGAGGTTGGGTGGCGGCTATGGTCAACCCGCAAATATTTCGCCAATATGATGTCCGGGGAGTGGCAGGGCGTGATCTGACGGACGACACTGTTGAGCTGCTGGGAAAAGCCTTCGGCACATATGTCAGGGCATCCGGCACCGGCAAGGTTTTGGTCGGCAGGGATAACCGCCTCAGCTCTGAACGGTTGCGCAGCGCCATTATCAACGGCCTGCGCTCTACCGGGTGTGACGTAATCGACATCGGCCTGGTAGTAACGCCGATGCTATACTACGCCAGGGTTCATTACGGGATTGACGGCGCGGTAATGATTACCGGAAGCCACAATCCGCCCGATGAAAACGGGTTCAAGCTTGCTCTCGGCAGCGGTACCATATATGGCGCGGATATTCAAAAGCTGAAATCTCTAATGGACGAAAAAGACTTTATTTCGGGTTCAGGCGGACTGGAGCGGCGTGATGGGGTACTGCCTTACCAGGCCATGCTGAAGGAAAAAATCCATCTTGGACCGCGCCGGTTAAAAGTAGCGGTGGATTGCGGCAACGGGACGGCCGCTTTGTTTGCCGAACAGGTTTTACACGATTGGGGCTGTGAGGTTGTCCCATTGTATTGTACATCAGACGGAGCCTTCCCGAACCATCAGCCTGACCCGGTCAAGACCGCGAATCTGGTTGAACTCAGGAAGGTTGTGGCGGAGCAGGGGGCGGACCTGGGAGTGGCCTTTGACGGTGACGCGGACCGGATCGGGGTGGTGGACGAGTCCGGGGGGATTATCTGGGGCGATCTGCTGATGTGTCTTTACTGGCGGGAGATTATGGCTAAGCATCCCGGGGCGCAGGCGATTATCGAGGTAAAATGCTCCCAGGCCCTGGTGGACGAGGTTGTCCGGTTGGGCGGAAAACCTTTCTTTTATAAAACGGGACACTCTTTGATCAAGGCGAAAATGAAAGAAGTCGGGTCTGTTTTTACCGGTGAAATGTCCGGGCACATGTTCTTTGCCGACGAGTATTATGGTTTCGACGACGCTTTTTATGCCGCCGGGCGTCTGCTGAGAATTTTGTCACGTGCTGATGAAAGGCTCTCGCAAATGCTGGCGGGCCTGCCTAAATATTATTCCACGGCGGAAACCAGGGTTCCCTGTGCCGATCAAGATAAATTTACGGTGGTGCAGGGGCTGGTGGAGCAGTTCAGAAAAGAATATGAGGTAATTGACGTCGACGGGGTGCGGGTACTGTTCGGCGACGGGTGGGGACTGGTGCGCGCGTCTAACACCCAGCCGGTTTTAGTAGCCCGCTGTGAGGCGAAATCACCGGAAGGCCTGCAGCGGATCTGCTCGGTTATGCGGGAAGCGCTGGAGAAGTTTCCGCAGGTTGAGCAATTTGAGTGGGATTACTAAGTTTATTTGTAGATATATATAATATGCCCGGGAAAAGCCGATCTGTAAAAGTCGGCTTTTTTATTGTTTAGCCGCGTTATATGCCCGAAAGTGCCGGAAGGTTAATTCATGTTATTGAATATGAGCGGTAATTGTTTGTCTTGTTAATATAATTGTTAGATTCGTTAATATATTTAAAGTTAATCCTTGACAACGGTAAAAAATGAGAGATATACTTTAACTCATGAAACATTCAAAATATTAACTATTTTTTAAATGAGGGACAGATATGAATTCAGAAAAACTAATCCTTTATTTGGAGCGACTGGATGAAGTTTTTCAACACATAGCCCGGCGGTTGCATGCCGAACTGGCTCAAAATATGATTAGCGGCATAACTATGAGTCAGTTTGTTGTGTTGAAAAAGCTCAGAGACAAGGGAAGAGTCACCGTTTCTGAAGTTGCCGAAGATTTGAACGTTTCTTTGAGCGCCATTACCGCTCTGGCCGACCGGCTGCATAAAGCGGGTCTGGTGGACAGGAGCCGCGATGAACAGGACCGGCGCCTGGTATGGCTTACGTTAACCGAAGAAGGGGAAAATACTGTTGCGAACTGCCGGAAATCCCGCGCGAAGGTGGTTGAAAAATACGTGGGCCAGTTGCCGGAAGAAGATCTTGAAAGGCTTATTCAGATATACGA
>NZ_MVQM01000051.1:0-14931 GCF_002067195.1 Pelotomaculum sp. PtaB.Bin117
TCTTTGCCATGCCCATTTTTAGGAATGTCGTGAAAAGGACAGTCTTTTTAGCCTGGCATGCCAGAATTTCCAGTTGCTTTATTCCAGATTTAATGATTCCTCCCATCTAATGCCGAGAGCCTATGTAACTCTCTCTTGGGGACAATGGGGACGGTTCTCATTGTTTGTGTTTGGGGTCCCGTATTAGACAATGAGAACCGTCCCCATTGTCTTTTTTAAGGCCGCCAGTATTTCGGCTTTGCTCATGCCGGCTTCTTCTCGCGGACGGTTGATAACAATCACGGGCAGGCCCAATTCCAGGGCCGCGGATACTTTTTCCTCCATGCCGCCGGCTGTTCCGCTATCTTTGGTAACCACAATATCGGCTTTGTAATAACGGTAGAGGGCTGCATTCAGTTCCCTGCCGCAAGGCCCCTGCAGGGCGATGATATCGCGTGGCGTCAGGCCGAGCGAGCGGCAGAAGGCAATTGAATCTGTTTCAGACAATACCCGCGCGATTAACCGCTTGCCCTGCAAATCTGGAGAATGGACAAACTCAGGCAAGTGACGCGTACCGATTGCCAGGAAGATATTGTTAAATACAGGGGATGCCACGGCGTTCACCGCCCCAGCCCATCCATCGACCCGTTTTATCAAGGGACTGACGGGCAGCTCGGCTGCCGGCCGGGCGCAGCGGTAATAAGGCAAACCGTGCCGGGCGCAGACCTGTTTCGCCATCTCAGTGATGTTAGCCGCGAAAGGATGGGTGCAGTCCACCAGCGCCGTAAAATGACTGCCCTGCAGCAGGGCGGACAGGCCGTCCTCTGAAAGCGGGCCGTTTATATTCGCCGCCGCCCCGGCGGCGCCGGCCAGTTCGGCCCCGTAGGCAGTCAAGGTCGCGGCCGCCACCTGATAACCCCGCGCGCAAAGGCCGGCCACCATTTCACGTCCCTCGGCCGTGCCTGCCAACACCAGGATCATATCTGATAACCCCGCGGTGTTACCAGGCGGCCGCTCAATACCCTGGTCCGGCTGTTGCCGATAATCACTGTCGACAGCATATCCACCGGCAGGCCGGCAAATTTCTGGAGACTGCTCACCCAAACTTCCTCCCCGCCGCGCCCGGCGTTGCGCACCACGCCCACGGGCGTTTCCGGCGGCCTGTGTTTTAAAAATATCTCCCCGGCCTGCTGCAGCTGGCTTCGTCTGCCGTGACTGCGGGGATTATAAAGAACGGTCACGAAATCCCCCCCGGCGGCCATTTCCAGCCGCCGGGCGATCAGGTCCCAGGGGGTCAGGCGATCGCTCAGGCTAATCACGGCGAAGTCATGCATTAAAGGCGCTCCCAGTAAGGCGGCCGCCGCCGTAGCCGCGGTCACGCCCGGAATGACCTGAACCGGCAGTCTGCTCTCCGGCGCGGCCTGATGCAGAACTTCCAGAACCAGGCCGGCCATGCCGTAAACACCAGGGTCACCGCTGGAAACGACAGCTACCCGTCTCCCGGCCAGGGCCAGCCGCACCGCTTCACGGCAGCGCTCCAATTCTTGAGTCATCCCTGATGACACTACTGCCCGGCTGCCGATAAGGTTTCTGATCAGTTCGATATAGACGTGGTAACCCACGATCACTTCGGCTTGCCCCAGCGCTTCAAGCGCGCCGGCCGTCATGCCTTCCGCCCGGCCGGGTCCGAGACCGATTATCGCCAGGCTGCCCTGGCCAGGGCTATGGTCACTCCTCCGTAGCAGTGTTTCCGGAAAATCAGTTCCCCTCCCCCCGCAGCCAGCAGAGCCGCCGGTTCGCATACGCCACCAACTCCCACCTTTTCCTGTACTGTTGAAGAAAAAGTCAGATCCGGCCTCATCTTTAACACGGCAGCCAGATCTTCCGCCGGATAAGTATTCAGTCCGCAGCCC
Source organism: Pelotomaculum sp. PtaB.Bin117 (assembly GCF_002067195.1). Taxonomy (NCBI): domain Bacteria; kingdom Bacillati; phylum Bacillota; class Clostridia; order Eubacteriales; family Desulfotomaculaceae; genus Pelotomaculum; species Pelotomaculum sp. PtaB.Bin117. The sequence continues at coordinate 1,893 of NZ_MVQM01000051.1, forward strand.
AGCCGCCGCGCTGCCGCCAGCAAGCCCGGCTCACCGGCCTTAAGATCCATGCTGGCCAGCGCCGCCAGGCTCCACCTGCTATAGCCAGCCTCACGCAGCGCCCGCCTGAGGGCCGCCAGAATTCGGCCTTCCCCGATGTCCCGCCGGCAGCCTATGCCGGCCACAATTTGCGCCGGGCGGAAGAAGAGCCAGCGGGGGCCGGGGTCAGGCAGGCGCAACGACGTTACCAGCACTCCAGCGTCCCAACCTGACGTCCCGCCGAAAGATTCCAGGCTGAAACATGGCAGTTCCGGCGCCACCTTGCGGCAACGGCTTAACCAGGGCTCTTCGGCCCATATTCCCACCCGCCTGCCGTTAACCATGGCGGCGCTAACCGCCGCCAGCCTGGCGGGCGGCGACGGCTTCAGCCCCAGTTCCCGCGCCAGCAAGTCCAGGGCAGGCAAACCGTGCAGGTCGCTGGCGGTGGTGATTACCGCTTCACCGCCCAGGACACCGGCTGCCCGCCTGGCCAGTTCGTTCGCCCCGCCCAGGTGGCCTGACAGCAGGCTGACGGCAAACCGGCCTTGCTCATCCAAGACAACTACGGCCGGGTCCTTGTATTTGCTCTCCAGATAATTCGCCAGGCAGCGTACGGCAATCCCAGCCGCCATGATCAAGATCAGGCCTTCATAGCGGCCCCAGAGCACCCCCAGGAAATCCCGCAGTCTGCCTTCGACAGGCTCTGCCTCAATACCGTCAGGCACAGCTTGTTTGGCATAGAAAGTCACCTCGCCGCCCAAGCCTTTGGCCAGGCGCAAGCCTGTCTCAAGGCCGGCTTCAGTCAGGGTTACAATTGCCACATTCATCTTTCTTCCCTCGAAAGCTGTGTTCGAATTCAGGGTCATAGAGACTGGAGCGCCGGTAAGGCGCGGAAAGAAAGTCGCCGGTCAACAGCAGCGCGGTACGGTTGATGCCTGCCGCGGCGGCCCGTCGCGCGATATCAGCCAGCGTTCCCCGGATTACTTTTTCTTCCGGCCAGGAGGCCTTATACACCAACGCCGCCGGAGTGTCCGGACCATAGCCCCGCGCCAGTTCGGCCGCGGCTGCCGCGAGGGAGCCGGCGCTCAAGAAAAGGCACAGACTGGCGTGGTGTCCGGCCAGGGCCGCGAGACCTTCTTCCGGAGGCACCGGGGTACGCCCCTCGTGGCGAGTCAGGATCAAGGTCTGGCTAACACCCGGCAACGTAAACTCGCGCCGCACGGCCGCCGCCGCCGCGGCGAAAGAGCTTACTCCCGGCACCACCTCAAAAGGCACCCCCCTTTGAGCCAGCCCGTCCATCTGCTCCTGCACGGCGCCGTAAAGGGAAGGGTCGCCGGTATGCAGCCGCACGACCAGTTCACCGCGGGCCACGGCCTCAGCCATCAGATCCAGCATCTCTTCCAGCGTCATCCCCGCGCTGTTAAAACACCTGGCCTGGGGGCGGGCGTTATTCAACAACTCCGGATTGACCAGCGAGCCGGCGTAAATGATCAGATCAGCCCGGGCAAGCAGCTTTTGACCTTTCACGGTAATGAGCTCCGGATCGCCGGGGCCGGCCCCGACAAAACAGACTTTCATTTTGATTCGGCCCCCTTTACAATTATCGCGGAAAGATAATCATGTTTCCTGCCGGTCTCTGCTTCTAAATCACGGCTGATAATCTCCCCGTCAAGGCCGCAGCGGCTGATGAAAACCGCGTTTTCAGCCCTGCCGCTTTCTTTCAATACCCGGACGAGCTCATCGTAGCGTCGCGCCACTTTCATGAGCACCATGTTTGAAAAATGAGGCAGCAGTTTACCTAAAACCTCCGGCTCCTCAAGCAGGGGGACAACCGCCAGCAACTCGTCGCCTTTGGCCAGGGGCAGGTTCAGCCGCGCCGCCGCCGCTGCGAATGATGTGATGCCGGGAATTGTTTCAATCTCTACCTTGGGGTCCAACTCTCCGACCTTCTCCACCAAGTAGCTGTAGCTGCTGTAAAGACTCGCGTCACCCAGGGTTAGAAAAGCGACGTCCAGTCCTTCGCCCAACTTCTCCAACAGCTTGCCCGCCGCTGAATCCCAGGCTTTTTGCAGGCAGTCCCGGTTCCTGCTCATGGGCATTTGCAGGTTCATAATTTCCTGCTCAGACCTCAGGTGAGGTTTTGCCACCGCAAGGGCCAGGCTATCCTCCCCGTGACGGGAGACCGGCACGGCGACTACCGGAACCTGCTGCAGAACCCGCAGCGCCTTGAGAGTAATCAGTTCGGGATCACCAGGACCAACGCCCAGGCCGTAAAGTTTTCCAGTCAACTTGCAAGGGCCTCCTATACCTGTAAAGTAATAATATAAATTGCATTCAATGACTTCCAGAGCTGACTATGCCCGGCAGCCGTCAGGCGGGCAACGTTAATGCTGATCACTTCCGGCTCAAGTCCATGCGCACGGGCGAAGTCCATACCGCCCAGTAAGGTTTCCCAGGTTATGGCATTAATTACTATCCGGCCCTCAGGCTTTAGCTTATGTAAACATTCTTCAAGAATAGCCGTAAGCCTGCCGCAACTCCCTCCCACCAGAACCCTGTCCGCTTCCGGCAAACCGGCTAACACCGCCGGCGCCGCTCCCGCAGCCAATTCCACGTTATTCAAGGCAAAACGATGCGCATTTGCTTTAGTCAAGGCCGCAGCCGCAGGCTCTTTCTCTATGGCGTATACCTGGCCGGGGCTGACCAGGCGCGCGGCTTCAACTGTCAAGGAACCCGTTCCGGAGCCGATATCGTACACTGTCTGCCCGGGTTTCAAGCGCGCTTTAGCCATAGTCAGGATCCGGATTTCCTCCTTGGTCAGAGGGATCCCCTCTTCCCGCCGGAACATGGCATCGGGGATGCCCGGCGTCAGGTAGGGCCATTTGACTTCAGTCATCTCCCAGCACCATCACCGCGTCCGGCAAATCCCGGCCGGCCAGTTCGGACGCATTAAGCCTCACACAGCATTCTTCGGGAAAACCCAGCGCGGCCCCGACCCAGACTTGGCAATCCCCCAAACCGTTATGCTCAAGATATCGCCCGACCGCAGCCGGTGAGTTGCGGCCGCCGGCAAGCAGGACAAGCACAAGCTTGGCCCCGCCCCGCCGCAGGCCCGGCAAGAAGGGCTCCAGCAGGGCGATATCCCGCCCGTGCAGGCTGACAAACGTGGCTCGCTCCCAGGTGGCCGCCAAACGGGCGAAAGCCAGCTGTATGGAGCTGACCCCCGGCACAACCCGTATTTCTTCCTGGGGAAACTGCTTTTTCAGCCAGGGAAGCAGGCTGAAAAAGCCGGGATCACCGGAAACAAGCACGGCCGTCGGCTGCCCGCGAATTTTTCTCAGGTAGGCTGCCAGGGCTTCCAGATCACCGGTCAAGATGAATTTTTCCGCCCTCAGGCATTCAAACAGGCCCAGCGCTCTCGCCCCGCCGATTAAAACTCTGGCCTGCGAGGCGGCCTCCCGGGCTGCCGGGGTCAGGTAATCCGGGCTGCCCGGTCCGGTTCCCACCACAGTCAGCCAGCTTTTTTCGAACTCAGCCATGAAGAAGCTCCTCCATAATTTGGCGGGCAATCACATCCCGGCCGATAATTTCACCTTTAAGGTTTAACAGAGCGGTTCCCACCGCCAGGCGGTTGTGAACAAAGTCCCCGGCCTGCCTGCTGGCCCGGCCGGCCAGCAAATCCCAAAAATCCGCCTGGCCGCTGCCACGCACTATTTCCAACGCGGCTTCAACGGTAGGTGACGCCAGGACCTCCCGCACCGCCTCAGCACCGGCCCCGCCTGCCGCCAAATGAGCCGCGATAATCTCCCGCCTGCCGTCCGCCACCCGGCTGTGCGTGTAAAAGATGCCCCCGGCCACCTTGACCAGCTTGCCGGCATGGCCCCACAACAACACCCGCTTCACTCCGGCGTCCGCGCAGGCTTCCAGGAGGTGTCCGATAAAATTACTGGTCAGAATCACCGTTTCTCCAACAAAACCATAGTCTTCCACCGCCCGGCGCTGACCCATCCGGCCCGGTGTCAGCACCAGCGTCTCGTGGCCGGCCGCCCGGGCCATGCCGACCTGGGGAACGAGAGCAGACCGGAAAGCCTCAACAGACATGGGTTCGACAATGCCGGTAGTGCCAAGAATAGAAAGGCCTCCCACGATACCCAGCCTGGGATTTAACGTCCGGCGGGCCAGTTCCTCGCCGCCCGGAATGCTGATCGTTAATTCCACCCCTTGCCCGGGCTCCAACAACTGCGCGGCCTCATTCAAAATCATGGTGCGGGGCACCGGGTTAATGGCCGGCTCTCCCACGGAAACCGCCAAACCCGGCCGGGTGACAGTACCAACGCCGCGCCCGGCCAGGAGCCGCACCGGCCCCGGGCACAGCCGGGCGGCAACATGCACTTCTATTCCATTGGTAATATCGGGGTCGTCACCAGCGTCCTTAATTACCACCGCCTCGGCCCAATCTTGCTCCCGTACAACCTGAACGGGCAAGCACAACTCCCGCCCACCCGGTGTATTTATCTTTATGCGATCAGGCAGGAACTCTCCCCACAGGGCCATAATAGCCGCCTTCGCCGCCGCCGCCGCGCAGGAACCTGTGGTATAGCCCTCGCGCAAACGCTTCTCAGGCAAAACTCTTACCCCCATCCATCTATTGCACGTTTACCATGGCGCCGCAATCCGCAAGCCGGCAAAGCAGTTCTTCTTTAGCCCTCGGGAGAGGAATTCTCCTCAGACAGACAACCTTTCTTTTTCATGGCCCGCCCTATCTCAACCAGCCACGGCTTGTTTAATTCCGGCTTCCTTTATCATCAAGCAGATATAAAACCCCGGCCACGCAAAAAGCCAGGGTTCAGTAACGATAAACACTATTACCTCACCTCCCCATCTCGCGTGGCGCAGTGGTGCGGCTAAACACAGGCAGTTCTCCTGACTCGGCTTCACCGCCGTCTGCCTCCTTCCCGGACATTCAAGCCCAGTGGATTGCCTCGCAGACAACTCAACCTTACAGTGGCGCGACCGTGCTGGATTTGCACCAGCTTCTCTTAACCTGTCTTTTGTTATTTATTTTGTTATTATATTGATTTATTATTATTCTTCAGACTGAGGGAAAATCCTGCAAAGTAATAGAAACAAGGGAAAGGGAAGCAAAGGCGCGGTTTAATAGAGAAACTTACTGAACCATGCCCCAAACCGATACGGAAAAAGGAAGAGAGGCATTATCTCACAAGGGATAGTACCTCTCTCTTATTATTATTTGCGAAGTTCTAAACCATTTATTACTTAATGCATATCAATTAAAGTTTCAATACTTAATGATAGAAGATTCGAAACGTTGAAATTCGGAGTCAGAAATAAACTTGAATAATGTATTGCTAAACGTTATACAATAGAATATAATATTTAAAAGAAAAGGTGGTGTTATTATGGCTGCTAAAACAGCAAATGTCCTTGCTCGTGTCGAGCCAGAAATAAAGGAAAAAGCGGAAGCGATCATGTCAAAACTGGGGATTCCGGCTTCCGTTGTTATCAATATGCTCTACAAGCAAATTGTTATGACCAAAAGCATCCCGTTTTCCCTGTCGCTTCCCGCCGCTCCAATGGCACGGGATGAAATGGATGCCGATACGTTCAATACAATCATGCAGAATGGTTTGGATGAAGCAAAAGCTGACCATTCTCGTCCAGCTTCTGAGGTGTTCGCTGATTTAAGACGAGGATTATAGCTTATGACAGACAATACGTATACGGTTAAAATCACCACACAGGCGGAGGAACAACTGCAGGAAATCGTAAAATACATCGCTTCCGAGCTAAAAGCACCGAAAGCCGCTTTGCGTCTGCTCAATGAAATGGAACGCTCGATTTCGTCGCTTTCACAGTTTCCGCAGCGGGTTGCGGTGACAGAGGAAGAACCGTGGCGCACCTGCGGCGTTCGCAAAATGCCTGTGAAAAACTTTCTCATTTATTTCTGGATTGACGAAGAAAATAGTAAGGTGCAGGTTACCGCCGTTATTTACGGCAAGCGTGAACAGCTAAAACAGCTTTCGAAGATGGATTTGAAGTAAAATACTGTAAATTAAAGTTTTTAGCACTAAAAGGGCTTGGCCTCGTTTGAAGCTAAGTTCTTTTGCGCATATTTACATTAAATGCAGAGCAGATAATATAGATACCATATTTACTTTTACCCATGGTTCAATAAAAAAACAAAAAGGAAGCCGCCTAAGGGGACGTTCTTTTTGCTTCCCCGTTAACATTTACGCCTTAAAGACTATATTTTGATTCATGAATGAGCAGATGGGCATGGAGCCAGGGCGGGAATACTGAAAATAGACAACGTTATTCTTCGAAGAGTTTCCGCAAGTATAGATCTCTGTTATCCATGAAACCTTTGGTTATCTGGTAATGCGAAGTTTCTTCGTAAGCAGTCTCAGAGACCGGTGAAGTGTCGAAATCAAGAATTTGTGCCCCCGGGTAAGCCAAAATAATTGGAGAATGAGTTGCGATAATAAACTGGGACTGACCCTCTTGATCCAATTCCCTGATGATTTTCAACAAAGCCATTTGGCGAGTTGGGGAAAGAGCAGCCTCAGGTTCATCCAGCAGGTAAATCCCCTTTTTCCCAAACCTGTTGGAGAAGATGGAGAGAAACGATTCCCCATGTGATTGTTCGTGAAGGGACTTTCCCCCATAAGCCAGATAAGCTTCCGGACCAAGACTATCAATATGGGACGCAAAATTGTAGAAGCTTTCCGCCCTTAAAAAGAAACCGTTCGTTACCTTTGGCGACCAGGCAAGCCTTATAAAATCACCTAATGCTGACTCAGAGGATGGGACTTCATAATAGTTATTCCTTCCGCCCCCGGCTGTGTTGAAATCACATTTATAGGCGATTGCCTCCATGAGCGTTGACTTTCCCGAGCCGTTTTCTCCGATAAAAAAGGTCACCGTATTTTTAAACTCAATAGTATCCAATCCCTTAAACGCAGGCATGGAAAACGGATAAACCTTGCGACTCGGAATATTTTCATTCAGAAAACTTAGTCTTCTCAAGAACATTCTCAGGTTTTCTCCCCAGAGAGGATGGGGGGAAGCAAAAAGAACGTTCCCCCCGCTTCCCCCTTTTACCTCTATTTTATTTCCAGTGTCCCTATTTCCGCCAGGTCGCTTAAACTGTTGGCCTTAATATATCTTCCCGACAGGGTATACAGCACGTCATTGATATATATAATCCTGTCGACGTTCTTGTCGCTGTCGTACCAGTAGCTGCCCGCCTTCTTGTAGTCCTCGTCCGAAAGGTGAGTGATCCGTCCCTTGAGGGCGAAGCCGTTGTCCAGGTCAATGTTATAGACGTAAGCGCCCTGGTAAACAAACTGACCGTATGCGGGGAAGCCATCCCGCACTTCGCCGCCGTTTACCTCCATGAGGCTGACGGGGAAGGCCAGCAGGTTCTTATCCTTGGAGAACAGCAAGGCCTTATGATTGCGCAGCAATTCGGAATCAGTGCCCCGGTCGCCGATCTTCTCTTTGTACATCTCCACCGGATTGCTGACGTCCGTCACATCAAAGACGGCCATTTTCATTCCCGTGTAATACGCCACGCTGTTCGTTCCGCCGCTGTTATCGCCTTTTTGTCCAAGCTCGATTGTGTCTTTTCCGAAGCCGATGATATGGTTTTCGTCGTAGGGGTGCAGGTAGTCGCTATAGCCGGGTATTTTCAAAGCGCCCAGTATCTCAGGTTGGCCCGGGTCTCCCAAGTCAATCACGAAGAACGGATCAACTGTTTTAAACGTCACCATGTACCCGCGGTCTCCCACGAACCGCACGGAGTAAATTTTTTCTCCCGGCGCGATATCCTCTAACTGGCCGACTACATTCAGCCCACTATCCAGAACGTAAACATTATTCTTCGAGGTGTACTCGCCGGTGCGCCATACGTCGCCGCTGGTGGTGGCGATCCGGAAGTTATCATTGTATTCATCCATGGAAAACTGGTTTAATATAGTTCCCGGCACTTCGCCGCCGGCAGAGTATGACAACTTTCCGTCATTCAGGGCGAACTTGTAAACCTTTGTTTTATTCCTGTCAGCAGGCTGGGAGCCGGGCAATATTTTGGCTGCACTATCTTCTAGTATGCCATAACGGTAACTCGCACTCGTCACCGCGACATACAAGTTTTTCATGGAAGCGTAGATGTTTTCACTGGAACCAAGGTAAGTGTTCACGTCCGCTTTTTCATCCGGCCTGTCTAAATTAATGCCGGCGACAATCAGGTAATTTGGCTGCATGAAATCGGGAAAGCATTTGATACTTGTATAATCTATATCTACATAGTCATTGCCTGTCGCCGTATCACGGTAGAAAGGTTTGGGATTCTCTATCTCTTTTTGGGGATAGTAATAAATACCCCTGTTTGCCAGCAGGTAAAACGCTTCGCCTATTTTCCGGGAAGAGACGTATCTCCCGTCCAGCTCCAGCTCGCGCACCTGTTTAATGGCCGACTTGTCGGCGATATCATAAATAATTGCTTTTACCGTATCACGCTGATAGGGCGGCGGGTATATATCGGGACTTATTTTTTTGCTTGTTTCATCCATCGGCATAATAATGGGACCATCCCCGCGGCTGTATGTCTGACCAATTACAATCAGGTGCCTGTCATCCACATACATTTCGTTCGGAATAAAGTTTTTATCGGTAAAATCCAGGCTGCCGGTCATTTGCATATCTCCGGCCGGGTAAGCTTTAGCTATTACGACACGCTGATCCTTAACCAAATAAATATAGCTGCCGTCGGTTTTAACAATATCCGCCTCGTCAACACCCTCCACCTGGACATTTGTTCTGGAATAGTCGCTGCCGGAAGCATTAGCGAGAGACTGCGCCGTATCCGCCGACTTTGCCGACTCCGGCGCCGCCCCCGTAACCGCGGGGGCGTTTTTCATCACTCTCTGGTCATAGCCTGCTTCAGTCTGTAAATTAGCTAAAAGACTTTTTAAGTTTTCATACGTGCCTACTACCGGGAGGTCGTTGGCTTTTGAAGGCGGTGCGGGCAAGTCGCCGGGAGGTCCGATTAAAATTGCTTGAGCTGTCTCATCCCACTCCACCTCATACTGCAAAGCTTCAGCCAGCCAGCGGGCGGGTATGAACACCCGGTCGGACACGGCCAAGGGAGCAACATCCATCGAACGCTCCTCTTCACCCACGTACAACAACTGGCTGCCCACGGTCATCCGTATCACAGCAGCGTCCGTGGTAAAAGCAACTGTCTGCGACGCGCCGTCCCAGGCGATACCTTCATCCGGAACCCCCAAGGCGCGGCCGAGGTAGCGCACCGGAACGTATACCCGGCCATCCCGGGTAAATGGGGCGACATCCATTGTAATCGTTTGGCCGTCGCTGATATACATTTTCTGGTTAACTAAAAAAGTTGCCTGATGCTGCTCCATGGCGCTGCCTTTTGGCTGAAGCCAGGGGATAAAAATAACTGCCAGGGCCAGAACTACAATTAGGACAATAAATTTTTTCATAGAAAAACCTCTTTCATTTTTTAATTTTAAATTATTAGACGTTAATCATGAAATAAAGGTTCATCAACATTTTCCAAAAAGGCGGCAACAAAGCTGAAAACTCTTTTAGTATAGTCAGCTCGATCTTCTTTGGATTTTATAAACCGGCGTGAAAAAATTGTGAATTCATGGAATTTATGATATTATTCAAAAAATCCATGTATGAGTTGAAGCATAGAGAGAGAATTGCTGATTAATTTTTCTAAGGGGAATTCCGATGGGACATATCGCAAATGACAAAGAAGAGGTTTACATGGCGCTGGCTGAACGATTGCATAAGAATCCGGTGGGAGCGCCCGTAAACGAGGTTCTGATGGAAATTCTCCACCGCCTCTATACCGAGGGCGAGGCCATGGTGGGCAGTAAATTTCCCATGGTTCCTATAAGGTTGAATAAGATTGCCGCTATCACCGGAATAAAAGAAGAAACGTTAAAAGAAACACTGGACAGTATGTCCGACAAGGGGCTTGTGCAGGAGCTGCCCGCGAAGAAAGGTACCTACTATATGCTGACCCCGATGGTGGTAGGCTTTTTTGAGTTTACCTTCATGCGGGTGAGAGACGAGATAAAAAACATGAGGGAACTGGCAGAACTATTCGAAAGATATTTTCGCAGGCCTGAAGTTGGGGAAGAGTTCACCGGCACCGCTACCAAGTTGATGAAGGCGCTGGTATATGAAAGCCTGATCCCGGCTATAGTGGAAACAGAGGTTTTAAGCTACGAGAAGGCTTCTGAAATCATCCGCCAGTCCGGCAGGGGGGCGCTGTCCTTATGTGCGTGCCGTCACAAGGCAAGCCACCTGGGCAGGACTTGTGACGCCGGCGCGCCTATGGAAACGTGTACCACCCTGGGTGACACTGCAGACTGGCTTGTAAGCCGGGGTATGGCCAGACCGGCCGCTGTGGACGAACTGCTGCAGGTGCTGGACCAAACAGAAAAACTGGGGCTGGTCCATCTAGGAGATAATGTGCTTAACCAGCCGGCTTACCTCTGCCACTGCTGCGGCTGCTGCTGCGAGGCCCTGCGTCCCACCAGGAAGCATGGAAAATTGTTCGCGCACCCCAGTAATTTCATCCCGGCTCTAGACCAGGATGGTTGTTCCGCGTGCGGTACCTGCGCCGATAGCTGCCAGATTAAAGTCATTACCATGCGCGATGACGGAAGCGGGGTTGAAGTGCCGGAGATTAATAAGGAAACCTGTATTGGATGCGGCGTTTGCGCCTCCGCCTGTCCGAACGGCGCGCTGACCATGTCCCGCAGGCCGGTTTTGCACGTTCCCCCGAAGAATAAAATGGAGCTATTTACCCGCATTGCCAGAGAAAAGGGCAAAATTTAAACTAAGAATTATTATAATGGAAAAATATTTACAGCATACCTTCCTCCCTATCCATTTTTAACTCTATACTTTATATCGATCGCTGCACCCTCAGTTTTGTTCGTTAGACAACAACTTCGCAAATCGCCTTTTATTCAGAGCTGCTGCTGTTGTTTTATAAAGCTGGATTACCACCAGCGGGATCAGGGCAAAGCCAGCCACCAGGTGCAATTCGTTTTTTATTGCGGGATATACGTCAAATATGCCCTGAAAGGCTGGAACTATGAGTGCGGTTGTAAGTAAGGCCGCGCCAATAAACAGGGCAGCCCACTGGTATTTGTTTGTAAATATTCCTATTTTATAAAGCGGCAGCCTGGAACGGCAGTTTAAGCCGTGAAATAGCCGGGCCAGAGACAAGGTGGAAAAGGCCATGGTGCTGCCAAGTCCGACACCTTCTTTATACAGGCCGTAATAAAAAGCGGCAATCGTGCTGGCGGCAATTACGGCACCCTCCAGAAATATTTTCGCAAGAAAGTTTTTGGTCAGAATCGGCTCATTGATGTTCCTGGGTTTTTCGCTCATGGTGTCTTTATTGTGCGGCTCCAGACCCAGCGCAATAGCTGGCATGGAATCGGTAAGCAAATTAATAAAAAGGAGATGCACAGCCGTAAACGGCAGGGGCAGGTGCGCCACCGAAGTATATAAAACGGCCAGTATACCGGCCATATTCCCCGACAGGAGGAACTTAATGGAGTTTTTAATATTGGTATAAATGCTCCTGCCGTTGGAAACCGCTTTGACAATAGTAGCGAAGTTGTCGTCCGTCAGCACCATATCAGACGCTTCCTTGGCCACCTCGGTACCTACTTTTCCCATGGCTATGCCGATGTTGGCCTGCTTGAGCGCGGGCGCGTCGTTAACCCCGTCGCCAGTCATGGCCACTACAAGGCCTTTTTCCTGCCAGGCCTTGACAATCCTTATTTTATGTTCCGGTGATACGCGGGCATAAACTGAAATGTTGTTTATGGCGGAACTGAGCTGTTCGTCGGTAAGCTTGTCCAATTCGTAGCCTTCCATGGCCTCTTTTTCATCTTTTAATATGCCGATTTCCCTGGCAATGGCCGAGGCGGTGATCTTGTGGTCGCCGGTAATCATAACGGGCTTTATGCCGGCTTTGACACAATCCATGACCGCTTTCGCGGACTCTTCACGCGGCGGGTCAATCATGGCCACCAGACCCAGGAGGGTAAGACCGTCTTCATCTGACAGCATTAATTCCCGGCGGTCCTCGATAACCTTATAAGCAATGGCCAGAATACGCAGCCCTTCTCGGGAAAGGTTCAGGTTAACCTGCTCCATGCCGTCCAGGTCTTGCCTGGTGGCGGTGCGCGCACCGGCAGGGGCGGCGATACTCTTGCTTCTTTTTATGATTACATCAAAGGCGCCCTTGGTAATCATAAAAAGGCGGCCTTTTCTTTCATGCAGGGTGCTCATCATCTTACGGTCGGAGTCAAACGGCAGTTCCGCAATACGGGGGGAGGCAGATCTTATAGCGGCCTCAGCAAGGTCATATCGCGCGGCCATATCGTTCAAGGCCACTTCGGTGGGGTCGCCAATAGACTGGCCGTTTTGAGTCACTGCGTCATTGCAGAGTACGCTCATTTCAACCAGGTCGCGGGTTAAGGGGTGGTTTAGGTCCAGTTCTTTTGCGGATACTGTGTTGCCGGCCACATGAATTTTTGATACAACCATTTTATTCTGGGTTAAAGTGCCTGTTTTATCCGAGCAGATTACCGAGACGCTGCCCAGGCTTTCCACTGCCTGAAGCTTTCTGATGATGGCGTTTTCCTTGGCCATTTTTTGTGTGCCGATAGCCAGTACAATGGTTACAATAGAGCTCAAGGCCTCAGGAATCGCCGCCACCGCAAGCGCCACCGCGAACATAAAGGACTCGCCCAAGCCATAGTCCCTGACCACATTTATAACAAAAATAATGGCACAAAGCCCGATGATGACAAAGGCCAGTTTCTTGCCAAAGGCGTCCAGACTTACCTGCAGCGGGGTTAGCTTCTCTTTGGCAGTTTCCAGCAGAGACGCGATTTTACCCAGTTCAGTATGCATCCCCGTGGCGGTGACCACCGCC
>NZ_MVQM01000052.1:0-3496 GCF_002067195.1 Pelotomaculum sp. PtaB.Bin117
AAAATTATATTGCGGTTAATGCAAAACGAAAAAGAGGAGGTTTGCTATGTACCTACCGGATTTTGAGTATTATGCGCCCGATAGTTTAAAGGAAGCGTGCGGGCTTCTAGCACAGTTCGGCACCATGGCAAAAGTAATCGCGGGTGGGACTGACGTCTTACCCAAAATGAAACAAGACATCCTGGCGCCCGAGGTGCTGGTCTCACTTAAAAACCTCAGCCAGTTGACTGATATTTTTTATGAAAAAGGAAAAGGGACAACTATTGGCTCCCGGGCAACCCACAATAACCTGGTTAATTCATCCGTTTTGCAGGAAAAGTACCTTTCAATTTGTGAGGCTGCTCACCATATGGCCAATAACCAGGTTAGAAACACAGGCACTGTGGGTGGCAATATTGTTAACGCTGTACCCTCCGCCGATCTGCCTCCCATACTGATTGCTCTTGGCGCTGTGGTAAAGCTGGCAGGAACCGATGGGGAAAGGACTGTTTTAATGGAAGAGTTTTTTACCGGGCCAGGTAAGACTGTTCTAAAACAAAACGAAATCCTAACCGAAATCGTTATCCCCGATCAATCCTTTACCGGCAGTACCTATATAAAATTCGGGCTGCGCCGATCAGGCGCCCTGGCAGTAGTTGGGGTGGCCACCGCAGTTTCTATGCAAGGGGATATTTGTAAAGAGGCCCGGATTGTCCTGGGCGCTGTGGCCCCTGTACCCATGCGGGCTAAGAAAGCAGAAGAATTGTTAAAGGGCAAAGCAGTTACCCAGGAACTACTGGAAGAGGTCGGTGTGTGTGCTGCCGGTGAAAGCAAGCCCATCTCCGATATTCGTGGCTCGGCCGAATACCGGAAGGATATGGTGCGGGTCTTTACTAAGCGTGCCCTATCGAAAGTAATTAAAGAAGGACACTGCTAAGAGAAGGGGGGAACAAAATTTATGCAGGCGATTACAGACAAAAATGGCGTAAAGCGTTATCTGATCACTCTGAACGTCAATGAGGACAGCTACACTAGAGTTGTTAAAGCTAATACCACCCTGGCTAATGTCCTGCGTGATGAACTGGACTTGACCGGGACTAAAAAAGGTTGCGAGCTAGGCGACTGCGGGTCATGCACTGTCCTGCTGGACGGTAAGCCGGTAAACTCCTGCCTGGTCCTGGCGGTAGAGGCGGACGGGTGTAATATTACCACTATTGAGGGGCTGGCGCAGCATGAAAAACTGGATAAGCTGCAGGAATCCTTTATAAACAATGCCGCGGTGCAGTGCGGCTATTGCACACCCGGCATGATTATGTCCGCTAAGGCTCTCCTTACCCGCAATCCCCACCCCAGTGAGCAAGAAGTGCGTGAAGCAATTGCCGGCAACCTGTGCCGGTGCACAGGCTATGTTAATATTGTCAAGGCCGTGCTGGCTGCGGCTGACTAGCAGTAAAGGAGGTGCAAGCAAATGGAAAAGAAAGTTTATGGTACTGGATCTTATACAGAATACAAACCACAGGAGATCAGTGATTTCAAGCTAAGAGATGAGAAATATTCGGTTATCGGTAAGAGTGTGCCCAAAATGGACGGGCGGGTTAAAGTTACCGGCCAGGCGAAGTATACAGGAGACCTGAAATTTCCCAACATGCTAGTGGGGAAAATCCTTCACAGCCCTTATGCTCACGCCAAAATTTTGAGCATCGATACCTCAGAGGCGGAAAAACTCCCGGGGGTTAAGGCGGTAATCACCCATAAAGATGTACCCACATTGAAGTACGGAATTAGCCCGGCCCGCTGGGATGAAAACATTTTCTGCATTGACAAGGTTCGTTATGTAGGAGATAAGGTAGCTGCAGTGGCTGCCATTGACGAGGATACTGTTTATAAGGCACTAAAGCTGATTAAAGTGGAATATGAAGAGTTACCGGCTGTATTTGACCCGATTGAGGCTATGAAAGAGGACGCGCCGCAGGTACATGATGAGTACCCCGGCAATATAAACACTGAAATTCACCAGAATTTCGGAGATGTGGAGAAAGCGTTTGCTGATGCTTATTACGTACGCACTGACCGATTTGTGGGAAACCGCACCTACCATACTCCGATTGAGCCCCACTCAGCCATATCGATTTGGGAAGACGGTAAGCTGACTGTTTATTGCAGCACCCAATCCCCTCACTATTTTCAATATTATATCGCCCGGGAATTCGGCATGAAAATGGGTGACGTACGGGTGCTCAAGACCTTTGTGGGAGGGGGCTTCGGGGGCAAGCTGGAGCCTACCGGACTGGAGTTTGCCGGAGCTGTCTTAGCCAGAATAACCGGCCGTCCGGTCAGGATGTTCTACGACCGGGCCGAGATGTTTACACATAACCGGGGACGCCATAGAGTGGTGATGGAGATCACTTCCGGTGTGGATAAAGACGGCAAGATCCTCGGAGTGCACGCCAACTTTGTTCAGGACGGCGGCGCCTATACCAGCCTGGGCATTGCTACTGCCTACTATGCCGGGGCCATGCTGACCCTGACCTATGATTTTGTTAACTATAAATTTGATATGACCAGGGTTTATACTAACCTGCCGGCCTGCGGCGCCCAGCGGGGACATGGGGCGCCCCAGCCCAGGTATGCTTTTGAGTGTCACCTGGATCATATTGCTGAGCATCTGGGGATTGACCCGCTGGAACTGCGATTGCGGAATGCCCGACAGCCGAATACAATTACCCCCAATGAATTTGGTGTCAACTCCTGCGAAATGACAGCCTGCCTGGAGAAAGCGCGGGAGATTTCAGGCTGGGCTGAAAAGAAAGGCAAGTTGCCCAAGGGCAGAGGGATCGGGATTGCCACAGGCAGTTTTGTTACTGGCGCCGGCTACCCCATTTACCGGACTGATCTGCCCCACGCTTCGGCCATGATTAAGGTACATGAGGATGGTACTGCTGCAACCCTTTACACCGGTGCTACTGATATCGGGCAGGGTTCCGACACCATTCTTTGCCAGATGGCCGCGGAGGCAATGGGGTTTACTTATGAAAATATGAAGATAGTGTCTGCCGATACTGAAACTACTCCCCACGATTTTGGAGCCTACGCCAGCCGCCAGACCCTTATGTCCGGCTCTGCTGTAAAACAGGCCGGTGAAGAGGTCAAGGCGCAGGTTTTGGAAATGTCTTCGGTCTTGATGGAAGTGGATGTTGATGACCTGGACTGCCGGGATGCGGTAGTATTCAGCAAGTCAAACCCTGAAATTAGGAAGACTTTTGGGGAAGTCGCGAGAACGTTCTTTGTTAAAAGAGGCCCGCTGGTCGGGCGTGGAGTTTATACCCCGCCAAAGCTCGGCGGTAAATTCAAGGGTGCGCCGGTAGGAACCTCGCCGGCCTACAGCTTTGCGGCGCAGGTCAGCGAGGTTGAGATTGACGAGGAAACCGGAGAAATCAATGTCAAAGAAGTTTGGGATGTCCACGACTGTGGCATGGTGATTAACCCGGCGCTGCTTCACGCTCAGGTACACGGCGCT
>NZ_MVQM01000053.1:0-24140 GCF_002067195.1 Pelotomaculum sp. PtaB.Bin117
CGGTTTATGATGAAACCCTCCTTAATCAGGGAGACTACAAAGCCGCTTTCCTTATGCATCAAAGAATCGCGGCTTTGGGTACAACAATAGTTCATTATGACCGTTGACTAAATTCTTCCCAGCACTGCCCTGAGCACGTCATCAAAAGGCATTTTACCGATTTCATCCAACATCTTATCCAATTTAGTCTTGCGCCTCAGCGAGCCGTCCAGGAGGATTTCAATCGCTTGATTCCTATCCACCAAAACCGAACGAACTTCCCGCACCCCTCGCAGCAGGCCGGCGATTACTAAAACTTTTTGTGGCGTAATATTAGGTATATTTAAGATATTTGCATCCTTGCCATTATTATTTCCGCAGCTTTTAGTTTTATTTGACGATGCGTTTTGGATGGGGAAAACAGCATTCTGACCCAACTGAGCCCTGACCTGCTCCAACAACGCGTTTAACTCGCTGGATGAAAACATGGGAGAACCCCTTTAACACCCTTCAGGGAACTATGGAATAATAATCGGCGCTCCGGGTATTCTTGACGGTCCCGCGAGCCCGGTGGCGAAAAGGATGACTAAAGCCACTACGACAGTCAATAATAGATCATGCCGGATCTCTTCTAAAAATGGCAATGTGACCACACCTTTACTGGCATATACATATATATAATTATATTAAATCAACCGTTAGTAGGTGTTTTAATAGATGATTTGAATTAAAACAGTTCCGGCTAGTATTTATTATTCCACTCCTGCGATTTGTACTTTAATGTCACCAGTTCTAAAGCGAGTCTCGTCTCCTCAGCGGTTAGCCGCCCTGTCTCCAGCTCGACCCCCAGTGCGCTCTTAAAGCCCTCGCGCAAAGCGGCGCTGATTTCTGCCCAAGGGATATCTCTCTCCGTCACCGCCCGCATGCAGGTGGCTTTAGCCAGAAAAGCTTGTTTCATTCTGTCAGCCGCCTGCCGCCCGGAGAACTTTAAAACGAGAAAAAGCTTATCCGCATCCAGTTCCCATGGCAAGGAACCATGCTGGAGGATTACCCCCTGCCGTCTCACCTGGGCGCTGCCGGCAATTTTTTTGCCGTTTACCGTCAGTTCGTAACTGGAAAGGGTATTAAAGCAAGCCGCCGGGGACAATTCCCCGCTCCTGGAACGGTTGCGGGGAGCTATTGCCGCGCATATGCCCAGGCGCTTCAAACCGGCCAGCAATCCCCCGGAGATAACCTTGTAAGACTCCGTTACAGTAGCCGGCATTAACGGGTGGCTTTCGGAAACCACCACGCTGTACGTCAACTCCCGGTCATGCAGGACCGCTCTCCCGCCGGTCAGTCTTCGAACCACCTGAATGCCCAGTTCCCGGCACAAACCGGCATTCACTTCCTTCTCCAGACGCTGGAAATAGCCCAGGGAAATGGCGGGCGGCCGCCACCGGTAGAAACGAAGGGTCGGGGGCACCTTCCCCCGACCGTGGCAGGTCAAGATAGCTTCGTCAATGGCCATGTTGGTTGCGGCATCGTTAAACCCGGTTTCAATAAATCTCCATTTCATAACATCACCATTTATGGTTTCCATCTTAAAACAGGCTTGCGGGCTGCTTTCACCGCGTCCAGCCGCCCGACCACAGTAGTATGCGGGGCCAGCCTGACTTTTTCCGGCTCCTCATCAACTTCCCCGGCAATCTGGATCATGGCTTCAATAAACCTCTCCAGGGTTTCCAGATTTTCTGTTTCCGTCGGCTCAATCATTAACGCCTCTTTAACGATTAAAGGGAAGTAGACAGTGGGCGGGTGGTAACCGTAATCCAGCAGTCTTTTGGCAATGTCCTCGGTATTCACTCCCTTTTCCTTTTGCCGGCCGCCCGATAACACAAACTCATGCTTGCAAACCTGATCATAGGGGAGATCATAATAATCCTTGAGCCTCTTCATCAAAAAGTTGGCGTTCAGCACGGCATCCTCCGCCGCCTGCCGCAAGCCTTCCGGCCCCATGGTCAGGATATAGGCATAGGCTTTAACCACCACTCCAAAATTCCCGTAAAAAGACCTGACCTTCCCGATCGACAGAGGGCGGTTGTATTCCAGATAATAACTGCCGTCCCCCTTTATTTCCACTAAAGGTTTGGGCAGAAATGGCGCCAGATGCTCCTTTACCCCCACCGGACCGGAGCCGGGGCCGCCCCCGCCGTGGGGCGCGGCAAAGCTCTTATGCAGGTTGAGGTGAACAACGTCAAAGCCCATGTCGCCCGGGGTCGAGATGCCCAGTATGGCGTTGGCGTTGGCTCCGTCGTTATATAGCAGACCGCCCGCGCTGTGGACGATTTCAGCTATTTCAGCGATGTCGGATTCAAAAAGGCCAAGGGTATTGGGGTTGGTCAGCATGATCCCGGCGACCTGGCCATCAACCGCTTTTTTCAGTTCATCCAAATCCAGGCGGCCATTCTTGCCGGATTTAATTTCAACGAGCTTCAGACCGGCCATCTGAGCCGAGGCGGGATTGGTGCCGTGGGAGGAATCAGGAACGATGATCTTTTTCCGGTGACCCTCGCCGCGGTTTTCGTGGTAAGCTTTCATCATCATCAGGCCGGTCAGCTCACCATGGGCGCCGGCCGCGGGCTGCAGGGACACCCGGGCCATCCCGGTGAGTTCGGAGAGGCAACGGTCCATATGGTAAAGCAATTCCAGGCAGCCCTGAACAGTATCCTCGCTCTGATAAGGGTGAACCCGCGTGAAACCGTTCAGCCGCGCCATATCCTCATTGACCTTCGGATTATATTTCATCGTACAGGAACCAAGCGGGTAAAAACCAGTGTCAACCCCGAAGTTGCGCCGGGACAGCCGGGTAAAATGACGCGCCGCCTCCCCTTCGCTGACCTCCGGCAGGCCGGGTGACTCCCGGCGCAGGTACTCCGCGGGAATCAAGCTTTCTATGGCCTCTTCGGGAACATCTATGGCAGGCAGGGAGATACCGGTCCGGCCCGGAACGCTCTGTTCAAAGATTAGTTCCATCACAATCCTCACTCCATTAATAATAAGTTTCTCTGACAGCTTTACTATTAAATTTTAGTATACATCGTTACTTTATCCAAGTATTCAGAATTCAGGAACCAGAATTCAGAATATTTCGGGGCAATAAACCATTCTTTTATCCTGACTCCTGAGCACAGTGTAGCGCCACCTGCAAGGTAAATCCAAGCACTGTACCTCCATGTTTTATTTCATTAAGTTGCCACACTATATTTAACCAGCCGGTCTATCTCGTCCCTGGTCCTGTTTTCAGTCACGGCAATCAATAGCGCGTTTTTTAACTCAGGATAATCCCTGGCTAAAGGATAACCCCCGATGATCTTGTTTTCCATCAGGCGGGCATTCACGACAGCAGCGTCCTCTTGACCGGTTACGGCGAACTCTTTAAAAAACGGGGCGGTGAAGGTTGAAGCAAACTTGCCGGTCTCCAGCAAACTGCGGTAAGTATAATGCGCTTTTTGCAAACATAGCTCGGCGACTTGCCGGAGTCCTTTTTTACCCAGTACGGTCAGATATACAGCGGCGGCCAGAGCGCACAGGGCTTGGTTGGAACAAATATTGGAGGTGGCCTTTTCCCGCCTGATGTGCTGCTCCCTGGCCTGCAAAGTCAGGATAAATCCCCGGTTGCCCTCGCTGTCGGCAGTTTGGCCGACGATTCGGCCGGGCAGCCGGCGCATCAGCTTTTCGGTAGTGGCCATAAAGCCGAAATACGGCCCCCCGAAGCTCAAAGGATTGCCCAGCGGCTGGCCTTCCCCCACCACGATGTCCGCCCCGCTCTCACCGGGCGGCTTCAGCAAGCCAAGCGCGATCGGGTCGGCGCTGACAATTAACAGAGCCTTATGCCGGTGTGCCAGTTCGGCGAACTTGGCCAGTTCTTCCAGGGCCCCGAAAAAGTTCGGGTTTTGCACTACAATTGCGCTTGTTTGGTTATTAATCAGTTCTTCAGCCTCCCCTGCACCGGTAAGGCCGTTTTGATAACCCAACTCTTTAACGTTGACGCTGCTAAAGTGGGAATAGGTTTTGACCACTTGCCGGGCTTCAGGATGAACCGCCCGGGAAAGCAATACTTCCCCGCGCCGGGTGGCCTGGCAGGCCATGGCCACCGCCTCGGCCAGGGCGCTGGCGCCGTCATACACGGAAGCGTTGGATACCTCCATCCCGGTCAGTTCGCAAATCATGGTCTGGTACTCAAAAAAAGCCTGCAAGGTTCCCTGGCTCACTTCAGGCTGATACGGGGTGTAAGCGGTATAAAATTCCTGGCGCAGAAGGATGTGGTTGATTATGCTGGGAACATAATGGTCGTACGCTCCCGCCCCGAGAAAACAGGGATTATCATCAAGGTTTTTATTCTTGCCCGCCAGGGCTTTCATATGACGCGCCATTTCCATTTCCGAAAGAGGGCCGGGCAAGTTTAAGCGGCCTTTGCAGCGCATCACCGACGGTATGTCGACAAACAATTCCTCTATCGCTTCAACGCCAACAGCTTGCAGCATTCGCCGGCGGTCTTCGCTGGTAATGGGAAGATACGGGTACACCGATCATTCCTCCTCGCAAAACTTGTTATAATCCTCCGCGGAAAGCAGGGTGGCCAGCTCACCGGGATCAGACATCAGCACTACCACGAACCAACTCCCGTAAGGGTCGCTGTTAACCAGTTCCGGCGACGCGAAAAGGCGCTCGTTAACTTTTATTATTTTGCCGCTTACCGGGGCATAGACATCAGAAGCGGCCTTGACTGACTCAACCACCGCGAATGCCTCGCCCGCGCCGACTTCGTCCCCGACCTCGGGCAATTCAACAAAAACGATATCCCCCAGAGCTTGCTGAGCGTGGTCGGTAATGCCGATTGACGCCTCGTCTCCTTCCGCCCTGACCCATTCATGCTCACTGGAGTATTTCAGATCAGCCGGGATGTTCATGCTTTTATCCCCCTTATTTTTTCTTGTAATGTTTTTTATAAAATGGGATCGGGACGATTACCGCCCTTAGCTTTTTGCCCCTGATCACCACGTCGATTTTATCGCCTTGTCCGGCGCGGTCCGCTTCAAGAAGAGCTAATCCAACATTTTTTTTCAAGGTCGGCGAGTAACCGCCAGAGGTCACAAAACCAACCTCCCTGCCTGCGGATTCCACCGGATAGTTTGCCCTGGGCACGCCCCGCTCTTCCATTTCAAAACCGGCCAGCTTCCTGGCCGCCCCCTTGGACGAGCAGGCGGCGAGAGCGGCACGCCCGATGAAATCTGGTTTATCAAATCTGACAAACCTGCCCAACCCTGCTTCAATAGGCGTAATGTCCGCAGACAACTCATGCCCGTAGAGAGGCAGGCAGGCTTCCAGGCGCAGGGAATCCCTGGCGCCCAAACCGGCCGGAACAACACCGCAGGGCTTGCCCGCTTCCAGTATGGCGTCCCATAAAGCCGGCGCGCTGTCGGGACCCGTGTATATTTCAAAACCGTCTTCACCGGTATAGCCGGTTCGGGAAACCATACACTTTGCTCCGGCGATTTCCACATCACACAACATGCGGAAAAATCTTAAGTTATTAAGATCAGTCTCAGTCAAAGCCTGCAAAATCTTTTCAGACCTGGGACCCTGCAGGGCTATTTGAGCAAAGTCCTCTGAAACATTCGATATTTTTACTCCTTCAATATTATTTTGCACCAGCCAGTTATAATCCTTGTCAGTATTAGCGGCGTTAAGCACAAGAAAGAAATCCCCGGGACCAAACCGGTACACCAGAATGTCATCCACCACACCGCCGTCCGGATAGCACATCAAGCTATAAATGGCCTGGCCGTCCACCAGTACCCCGATGTCTCCGGTAGCTATTCTTTGGAGAAAATCAAAAGCTCCTTTTCCCCTGACCGTAACTTTGCCCATGTGGGACACATCAAAAAGGCCGGCGCGGGAACGCACCGCTTCGTGCTCCGCCAAAATGCTGTTATACTGCACCGGCAACGCCCACCCGGCGAACTCGACCATCTTACCGCCGCTGCGGCGGTGAACATCAAACAAAGGTGTTTTATGTAAAATATCCATTTTTCCCCCTTAATTCTCCGGCTTACCTAATTACAATGGATGAACAAATATCTTTTTTTAATGCAAACCTTTAAGGGAAAATATTCCTTACAGTATGATACGGTATACAATATTAACAGTTATTATAAAAAAGGGCCACTTTAATTGTTCAGACTCCAGTCAGATAGTTTTTTCTATTTTTTCCCAAGACAACTCAAACTCCTTCAATAACTGTTCAGTATAAAGTATAAAACGTATCTCATCATAATAATCTTCCTCATTTATAAAATCACGCATTGTGCGCAGGGCAATTCCCGCCGCCCGGCGAATTGGAAAGCGATATGCCCCCGTGCTGATCGAGGGGAAGGAAACAGAGCGGATTCCGTGTTCTTTAGCCAGGGTCAAGCTGTTCAGATAGGCGTCCCGGAGAAGCCCATCTTCGTTACTATTTCCACCGAACCAGACCGGGCCGACGGTATGGATCACGTAACGGGCCTTGAGATTCCCGCCGCCAGTGAGCACTGCCCGGCCTGTGGGGCAGCCTCCCTGCAAGGCGCGTATTTTTTTACATTCCTCAAGAATTGCCGGACCCCCGGCACGGTGGATGGCGCCATCCACTCCCCCGCCACCCAGCAGGCCGGAATTTGCCGCGTTTACTATTGCCTCGGTATCCTGGACGGTAATATCCCCTTTAATGATTTTCAAAAGAGTTTTGCCGATATGGGTTTCCACCTGTTACCTCCTGTTAATATTCAGGTATTCAGAATTAAGCAGTCAGCATTAAACCGTTACCATTTTCAACCGTCTGAAAGGTAAAGCGAAGCTTCCTGGAAGTCTGGCTCCCGGCTCCCTATATCATTGCTATGCCTAATAGGAGCTCACGTTTTATTAGAATACCCGAAGGAGCCGAGCTTACCGGACATCAACCGGTATTCATTCAGACAATAACTATACGGGCCGATTTTATCCAGATCCGGACGTCCTTTTTCATCCAACACGTCCTCATTGTAGTGCACAGCCAGCACATCAGCGATAAACACGTCGTGACTGCCCAGAGCTACCACCTGTCTGACTTTGCATTCCAGGTTAACCGGGCATTCCGCGATCAGAGGCGCTTTTACGTGGGCGGCAGGTACCGGCGTTAAACCTGTTTCCTTGAATTTATCCACCTTGCTGCCGGATACCTTCCCGCAATAATCCACCAGCTTGGCCTGAGCGGCGGCGGGAAGGTTGATCACGTATTCGCCGGACTCTTTAATCAGCCCGTAAGAATGCCTGCCTTGGGGACGGACGCTTACGTACACCGCCGGCGGTTCAGAATTCATCACACCTGTCCAGGCGATAGTGATGATATTCGGCTTGCCGTTTTCCCCAACAGATGTTACAAGCACGACCGGAATTGGCAAAAGAACCGTCGCAGGCCCTTTTGTTATCTTTCTAATGGTAATGGCAACCATCCTCTTTCATTTATATAATTAATACTGATAAAAATAGTAATATACTAATAATATCTCAATTATATACCTTTAACAACCAATTTGACACTGTGCAAAACAAACTTCCCGAGTGTCAGACTAATTTCCAGCCCGCTTTTGATATTTCGCTTTCAGACCTCGGCGTATAAACGCAGCTCATGTTCTCGAACACAAGTGTGGTAAAATACCACTTTTCACGCCGTCACGCAGCCGGATTAGACCAAAACCGTCCAGACCTTCGTTAAACGTTTCAAGGATATGCTCGTGGCAGGTAAATAATAAGACTTGCCGCTCACGGCTAAATTCCCCCAGCACCTTCACCGCGCCCCTGAGCCTTTCCCGGTCAAAGTCCACCAGGATATCATCCAGGATAACCGGCAAGCCCACACTGCCGTATTGGCGGGCCAGAGCGAGACGTATAGAGAGATAAAGCTGCGACGCCGCACCCCGGCTGAGTCCGGCCACCGCCACCCTGCCGCCGTCCGGCGTTTCCACCTCCAGGATGTCAGCCCGGCCGACAGGAGCGATTACCATGGCATACGCCCCGCCGGTCATCGGCCCGATATACCCGGAAGCCCTCTGTAAAACTGCCGGCTGCCGCTCACGCTCATGGCGTTCTTTAGCCATTTTCAACAAGTGCAGGCAGAGGGCGCGCGCCTGCCACTCCCGGGCTTTGCCCTGCAAGGCCGCAATTAACATTTCTTTTTCCTGCAGCCGGACGGCAAGCTCTTCTCCGTTCTCCAGCAAATTGATCTGATTGTCCAACCTGCCGATTTGCTCTCCGGTTTCTCTTACTCTATCTTCCAATTCCCCAATCAAAAACGCTATCTGCTCAAGTTCCCGCTCATTATCCGTTCCTTCAGTTTGCTCTAATTCTCGTTCAAGCTGAGCCCTTTCTCCATACAAACCGGCTATAATCTTTAAATCCCGCTCAAAAGTTTGAATTTCTCCCGCCAGTCGTTTACCTTCACTATAGTAATACGCCCTGCGGCGGAAATCTTCCGGCTCAACGGCGCCGCCCGCAGCCAGCAAAGCTTCAATCTCTTCATACAAAATGTTCAAAGCGTTCTCCTGACGCATTTTCTGTTCGCGCCGTTTAACCAGCTCCGCCTGCAGCCGCCCCCTTTCATCAGCCTGTTTGACGGTCTCCGACAACAATTCCTCCAGCCTGATCGTCCAGCCACAGGCTGTTTCCATCGTAACTGCATCGTATCCGGTATTGGCAAGCAAGTTGTTCAGCCTTGCTAAAAATGCTTCGCTCTGCTGCCGTGTTTCTCTTTCCCTGGCGAGAGATTTTTGCCAGGCATTGTGACTTTTTACGGCTTCTTCACAAGCGTCAAAATACGCCAAAGCGCCGGAGGGAGTAAGGCTTCGCGGCAAGCCGCGCTCTTTCAGCCAGTCAAGCCACTCTGCGCCAAGACTGGCCAGAGCCCTGTCCGCTTGTTCAAGTTCCTTGTTAACGCCGGACAGCCTCTGCAATTCTGCGTCTAAAGTGTTCTTTGCCTGTGCCGCAACGCGCCTGAGGTCCTCCGCCCGCGCCAGGGCTAATTTTTCTTCCTCCAGCGCCCGCCGGGCGGCGATGATTTCTTCTTCCACTGCCACCGGCCTGCCCACCGCGGTTACGGCCGCTGCTTTCAACTCCTCAGCCAGTTCGCTTTCCCTGCGTGCAAGCTGTTCTATTTCCTCAGCCGCACCGGCAACGCACTGCTTGATATTCAAAAGGATTTCCTCCAGCCTGGCGCGGCGCGCTTCCATTATTGCCGCCGCGCGGCGCCCGGCCAGCATTACCGTCGCCCAAAGCGCGACACCCGCGGCCAGGGTCAGGAAACCTGAAATCATCCCGCCGTAAAAGGCGGCGGCAATAAACACCGCGAGAACCGCCGGCAAGACAAAATGCAGCCAGGGAGGCAAAAGCCGGGGCGATAGAATAGCAAGCTCACTTTCCGTATTCCTTTTCTGCTGCTCCAGTTCCACGAGACGGAAGCGCGACGACTCAAGGCCGGCTCTGATTTGTAAGAGCCGCCGCATTCCGTTTTCAAGAACATCCAGCGCCTGCTCACGGTCGGCCGGCGGCCGGTCCACGGGCGGAAGCGGGATTTTATGCGCGGCCAGTTCAGCCGCAGCGTTTCTGAATATCCATTCTTTCTCCCCGGCGCTGATTTTTAAGCGGACGACCTCCCTCCCGGCGGTTTCCCGCCGGTTTTCCCCTGCGCTAAACTTTAGTTTATAACCTTCAACTGTTTCCCTGGCGGGCAGGGAAGTATCTATCGATGCCAGCTTCGTCTGATCATATCCGTTGCCCAGCTTGCTTATTTGCTTATTGTATTCTTCCCCGGCGTGTTTAACCTCGGCAGCCTGTTCCGGCAGCAGCCGCAGCCTTTCCAGCTGAAGACCGCGCTCATTTCCCAGCGCCTTAATTTCCGCGGAACGTTCAAGCAATTGCTCATTAACAACCGTATTGTCCACACGCCTTTGCAAATCGTCTGCCAGCTGGTGTGTGTCAGCCCGGGCAAGAACAAGGTCCCGTGCTTTGTCCTCGAGAGCCTGCAGCCTTTCCACACCGGACTCCGGGAAGGAGGGCACGTGCAGCAGTTCGCCAAGCTGCTGCCGGGCTTCTTTCAAGCGCAACCAGCTTTCCCTCGCCCTGACTGCCGCTTCCAAACGCCGCTTGCGCAGTTCCGCGTCCCTTTTTGCCGACTCTAATTTTTCCCTGTCCGCCCTTAGAGACATTGCCTCCCGCCTCAGCCGCCCGTACTGTTCCGGTTCCTTCTGCAGCAGGCGGACAGCCGCTTCGGCATTTTCTAATTCCTTGATCAATTTATTGATGGCTGGCTTTGTCCCGGCAGGCTTGAACAAGTCGTTCAATTCCTCCCGCAAGCGGCTTGTCCCGGCCGTGAGCCGGCCCGCCCGCAATCCGGTGCCGGCGCCGTACACATGAGCGCTCACCTCTCCGGCCCCCAGCTCTTCCAAACGGCGCATCTCTTCCACATCAAAGCCAAACACGTTGCGAAACACCAGCGGGGTAATACCCCGGAGGACCCTGTCCGCCAGGAACGCCTCATCCCCCGCCGCACCGCCCGGCAGTGTCACGGCAACCTTCACCCGTCTGCCGCGCATCCTCCGCTCGACCCTGTAATACTCCCCGTTTTCGTCCGCGAAAACTAGAAAACCGCCCAGGCTGCCGCCCCGCAACGGCTCCCAAACGCGCCCGCCCTTAACCTTGAATCCAAAAAGCATCGCCCGGATAAATTCCATCAAGGTCGACTTGCCGGCTTCATTCATCCCGTATATTATCGTGATGTTCTTATCCAATTCTTCCCGCCGCAAGTGCAAATCCCGCAGGATGCCAAACCCGTCCACCATCACTTCAGCCAGGCGCACTATTCTTCACCGTCCCAAAGCAAATCCACCGCCAAATCTCCGGCTGATTCAAGCAATTCCCCCAATTCATCGTCATCCGGCTCAGTCAGGTATCGTCCGGCCCGGGGATGTTCAATTAAAGCAGACAAAGTCTTGCGCAACTCCGTTTTCAAATCCCGGTCAACCCGCGCTTCCTTAATCAGGCTCAGGAAATCGCCCAGTAACGTATCAGTGCCGGACAGTTCATTTTTGTCCACTTCCGCGCTGGTGGCGACCCGCACCGAATCAAGCCACAAAAAGTCTTCTTCTTCCGCGGGCAACCGGTTTCTCAACTCCTGAACCAAGTTTTCAGCATATGAAACCCGGACCAGATTTCTGTGCAAAAATCCCCGCCCGTTTAACAATACGCGCGCTACGATTGGTTTTCCGCCCGCAGCGGTTCTGAAACGGAGCAGCCTGTCCTCTATAGTTTCCAACAAAGTAAGGTCATCGGCAATTCCTTCGATAGACACCGCTACTGACTCCCATCTGACCGGTGCCGTAGGAAAAAATTCAACCGATATATTATTATTTTCCGTCACATGAACCAGCAAGCAGCCCTTTTCCCCGGTTTCCCGCGGGTGCCTGCCCTGCGGACAGCCGGGGTAAGCCACGCAAGGACCGGCCGGGTTGAGCACCGCCCGGTTGTGGACGTGGCCCAGCGCCCAGTAGTCGAAACCTTTTTGCATAAGGTCGTCCAACCCGCATGGCGCGTAATTTTCGTGCCCTTTAATACCGCCGACATTGCAGTGCAGGAGAGCGACGGCAAAGGGTACCCCGGCGCCGCGCGCAAAGCGGCCGGCATAATTCTCAACCACGGCCCGCCCGGGATAACTGATGCCGGATACGCCGGCAATCTCCCGCCCGCCCCGGAGTACCGGTCTTGATTCCACCTCCCTGTCGGAAAAAACATGAACAGTCTCAGGCAGCTTAATTTCCGCCCGCCACCCGGCACAATGGTCATGGTTGCCGTGGACGACAAAGGCCGGTATGCCGGCGTCAGCCAGCCGGACCAGACCGTCCCTGAACCTGAGTTGAGCACGCAGGCTTTTATCGGCAACGTCGTAAATATCTCCCGCCAAAAGCAAAAAATCAATCTTTTTATTAATACACAAATCCACAATGTTATTAAAAGCTTCAAAGGAACTGTTTCGCAACCGGCGCAAAACATTTTCCGGTATCTCTCCGCCGCCGGCCACAGTGCGTTCCAGGCCTTTAAACTGGCTGTCCAGATGCAGGTCGGCGGCATGAACAAAAGTTAAGCTACCACTCCCCAAAGCATAGCCCCCCATTCGCCTGCTCACCTGAGACTAAGATAAGTCAGCGCCGCAACAATCATTATCAGCACTCCAATCCCTATAAAAAAATTTCTTTTATCCCTTTTAGCCTGCATTCGCTGCTTCATCAGCATTTCCTTCTCCGGAGACACGTATTTATTAACTGTTTTTAACCTGCGGCGTTTTCCCGGAGTAAACTCATATACTTTACACCGGCCTTGTTTTTGTATCAATTCCACCACCCCTGAATGACCTGGATTGCCAAAGCCGGACTTACTTTATTTTATCAAGTCCGGCTTTCAATTAAAACCAATAAACTTGCTCCTGACCCTTGTTTAAACCTTAAACTGCCTGGTAACCTCTTCCAATTTATGCACCAGCCCAGCCAGATCCTGAGCGGTATTCGACACTTCGTCCATTGCCGTCGTTTGCCTTTCGGTCGTGCCCACAACTTGACCGATCCCCGTGGACATCTGCACGGCAGCTTCCGAAATCTCCTGAAAACGGGCATGCAATTCGTAGACGATATCATAAATGCGGGTGAACTCTGTGCCGGCTTCCTGTACGGTCAATGCTCCTTCACGCACCTTATGCTCGCTGTCAGCCATCATCTGAACGGCGTTTTCCGCTTTATTCCGGATCATACGGGTGATTTCGTTAATTTCGTGGGCGGCTTCCGAAGACTGTTCGGCCAGCTTTCTCACCTCTTCGGCCACAACCGAAAAACCCTGGCCGTGCTCCCCCGCGCGCGCCGCCTCGATGGCCGCGTTTAAAGCCAGAAGGTTTGTCTGGCCGGAAATTTGGGTGATTAGCTCGGCAATCTGGGTGATTTTTTCAGTGTTCTTGGCTAAATCCTTGATTGTATCGGCGGTAAGCGCCGTGAATTCGCTAATCGTACTCATCTGGGAAATAGCAAAATCTATTTTATCTTTGCCGCTTTTCGCGTAATTGTTCGCTTTTTCGGACGCTTCAGTTACCGAACGGGTGTTGTCCGACACCTGTTCCACCGTTGTTACCATTTGGCTGATTGAAGCCGCCGTTTCGCTGGCGCCGGCGGATGTCTCCTCCGCTTGGGCAACCAACTGCTCCGTTGAATTGGCTATTACTCCGCTGCCCGTGACAGTGTGCCTGATTAGTTCTTTTAGACTGTTGACCATATAGCCAAACGATTGCGCCATCTTGCCAAGTTCATCATTAGATTTGTAATCGATCTCTTTGGTAAGGTCACCTTCAGAGATTTTTTCGGTAAACTCAATAAACCGGGCAAGAGGCTTGGCAAAAATGTGTTGCAGCGTGAAATAACAAATCGCCATACTGAATAATAGTCCGGCTATCCCCGCAAAAAGAATGCTGAAGGCAAACTTTTCGACCGTTTGGTCGTAAAGACTGTTTGGCACACCAACGTAAAAAATGCCGATTATTTTTCCCTGCTCGTCTTTGAGCGGCTCATAGGCGGTTTGGTTCCATGTTCCTACCACCTGTGCTTTGCCTATATAAGTATTACCATCCTTCAGCACTGCCTGGGCTACTTCTTCGGCAACGCGGGTGCCGATCGCCCGCTCTCCCTCAGGCGTTTTTACATTTGTGGCCACTCTTTGATCACCCTGAAAGATGGTCACGGTATCACTGGTATAGCTGCCGATCAGATCAACAATTTCGTAATTCTCATTCATTTTCGTCTCGCCTTTATAGATCTGCCCATCCCTGATCGACCAAGGTCCGGGATACCGCTGATCGAGTAAGGCGCTGCCCATATTCAGATCAGACTTTAATTTTAACTGGGCGGACTCAATCAGGCGTTTGTTCATTGATTCAACAGAATACACGCCAATAATTGTTACCAGCAGCACCAATACGAATGAAACCAATAGAACCAGTTTAAGACGAATGGTCATACTTACTCAATTCCTCCCCTTTTTTATATCTTTATCTTTATAAATCACCCCGTTGGAACTATTAGACACCTCCTCGCGAGAAACACCACCATTAGGATTGAATTCCTTGTCTATTTAGCCTCTTAGCCATTAATTCGACATAATGTTATAAACTTCTACAATATAAAAAAATATCCTCTCGCATGAGGAAAAAATTTCTTACAAAGCATTTCCTGCCATAATTTGCATACTATATGCACCCATGGTTATTTAAACTATTTATCTTACTAAACTCATCATTCCAGCCGCACGGATTGATATTTTGAATAAAGATTTTTTTTCCTACCTTGATTAATTAATCTTCCTCCTGCGTATAATAAATCTAAAAAAGGGGGTGAAAGAAGATGAAGGCAACTGGAATCGTACGCCGAATCGATGATCTGGGCAGGGTAGTAATTCCAAAGGAAATCAGGCGGACGATGCGGATTAGAGAAGGAGATCCCCTCGAGATTTTCACCGACAGGGAAGGTGAGGTAATCTTAAAGAAGTACTCGCCCATTGGTGAATTAGGTGAGTTTGCCACAGAATATGCTGATTCCCTTAATGAAACTCTGGGCCATATCTCTTGCATCGCAGACAAAGACTCGATCATCGCAGTAGCGGGCGCCCCGAAAAAGCAGCTTATGAACAAACAGATTGGCAATGCAGTGGAAAACGTAATGGCAGAAAGAAAAATGGCTGTATTCAATGAACCTTGTTACTTAACTTCCGATGAAGATATCAATTACAATTCGGCGATTATTGCGCCCATAATAGCATCAGGTGACGCAGTCGGCGCAGTTATTCTCGCTACCAAGGAGCCGAACATACAAATGGGCAATCTGGAAACTAAACTTGCTGAAACCGCCGCCGGCTTCCTGGCTAAACAAATGGAATCATAAGACCAGGTAAAAATTAAGCGGCTACCTCAGGCCTAGCCTAACGGCAAAGCCTGTTTTTTTTGACTGCTGTTCAGTAGTCAGTAGTCAGCAGTCAGTAGCCAGAATATTTGGGGACGATAAACAGTTTTGGCCGACATCTTCAAAGGGAATATCATTTCATACTGACTACTGACTACTTTTTTTTCTTAAAAGTACAGGTCCCTGGCCCCGTCACTGATTTGCTCCAATCTGCGTCCCACCTCCCGCGCTACCGCTTGCCTGCCGACAAGCCCAAGCTGTCTGGCTATGGTATCCTCGCCAACCTGTCTGGTTTCAGGCGAAGCGTAGTCCAGCAAGAATTCTTTAAAGGTCAAAATGGCGTTGGGCTGACAGACGTTTTGAATTTCTCCGCTTTTCGCCAGGGGCATAAAGCGGTCACCGGTCCGCCCGCTCCGGTAGCAAGCCGTACAGAAGCTTGGAATATAACCGGAACGGCAAACACTACGGACAACTTCATCCAGGCTGCGCAAGTCTTCCAGCTTGAATTGGGGAGCTTCGTCCCCTTCACCACCTACTTTATCCTTGTAATACCCGCCGACCCCGGTGCTGGAACCGGCGCTGAGCTGGGATATGCCCACTGAGAGAAGCTCATCCCGAAATTCCGGGCGTTCCCTGGTGGAAATGAGCATTCCCGTATACGGCACCGCCAGCCGGATGATGGCGACCACTTTTTTAAAGTCGGCGTCCGACACCAGGTATGGGAATGCGTTCAGGTCCACACCCGCCGCCGGCCTCAGGCGGGGCACTGAAATTGTATGCGGGCCGACGCCGAAGACCTCCTCCAGGTGCAAAGCATGCAGCAGGATAGCCATTACTTCATACTTGCAATCGTACAGGCCGAATAATACTCCCAACCCGACATCATCGATGCCGCCTTCCATGGCCCGGTCCATCGCGCAGGTGTGCCAGTCGTAATCGGACTTGGGGCCGGAAGGGTGCGCCACGGTGTAGGTGGGCCTGTGGTAAGTTTCCTGAAAAAGTATATAAGTGCCGATTTTAGCTTTTTTGAGAAGTTTATAGTTTTCAACGGTGGTGGCGGCAATATTCACATTAACCCGCCTGATGCTGCCTCTTTTTTCTTTAACTGAATAAATAGTTTCGATAGATTCCAGCACATAATCTATCGGGCAATTCACCGGGTCCTCACCGCATTCCACCGCCAGGCGCTTATGGCCCATGTCCTCCAACACCCGAACTTCTTGAATAATTTCCTGCCGGGAAAGCTTGTGGCGCCGGAATTTGTTGTCCCGGTGATAACCGCAGTAAACACAGTTGTTGACACAGTAATTGCTGATATAAAGAGGCGCGAAAAAGACCAGGCGCCGCCCGTAAATCTTTTCTTTTATTTTGCTCGCGGTATGATATATCTGCGCCAGTAAGCCAGGGTCCTCCACCTGCAGCAACACGGCCACTTCCTCAGGCGACAGACCTTTAGCGGCTTCCGCCTTTTTGATAATCCGCTCCGCCGCCTCCCGGGAAACGGTTTTAGCTTCACTCAACAATCCGACAATAAGCGCGTCATCAATAAAATCAGCATTTGCAATCGCCAAATTAATCACTCCTTAATTTTTTGCAGGCAATTTAAAGTTACCCGCTAGGTACGCGTTGTCCGAGTGGCCATAACCCCTGCCGACGCGGCGGCCGGCTTTTTCCACTATTTTCACCGCCTTGGCGTAGCTTTCCTCCGGGGTGTCGGACAACCCGGGCTTGCCCGGGTATATCTGGTAGTCTGCCTTGTAGGCGGCCGGCGTCATATTCGGCATAATCACGTTCGCCCCGCACCGCAGCGCCTTATCCCTGCCGCTCGGGTCAATTGTACCGGCGGCCGTGGTGGCGGGCATGTGTACACGGGGCAGCGCGAGCCGGGCGGCGGCCAGTGTTTTTAAGGTCAGCGCCAGTTTCCCGCCAGGGCATTCTCCCAGGGGAGTTTGACTGTTTGGGACAAACGGCCCGATACCGGCCATTTCCACCCCGGTTTCGCGCATCAAAAGGATGTCTCCGGCTAAAGTTTCCACAGTCTGCCCGGGCAGTCCGACCATGTTCCCGGAGCCGACCTGAAATCCCAGCTCGCCAAGCCACTTTAGCCTCTCCACCCGCTCCGCCAGGCTGGTGCCCGGCCGCAGGCCGGCAAACAGTTCCGCGTCGCAAGTTTCGTGCTTGAGCAGGTAGCGGTCGGCGCCCGCCTCGCGCATTTTTTCGTAGTCTTCCCGCGGCCGGTCGCCGATGGAGAGCGTAACCGCCACGTCCATCTCCTTTTTCAATAAATACACCGTTTCAGCAAGGATATCCGCCGTATAATAGCTGTCTTCGCCGGACTGGAGCACAATGGTCCGGCAGCCCAACCCGGCGGCCTGGCGGGCGTTATCCAGAATCTCATTCATGGTCATCCTGTACCTGGCCAGTTGCCGGTTGTTCCGCCGCAAGCCGCAATAAAGACAATTATTCGCACAGTAGTTGGAGAATTCAATAATACCCCGGATGTGCACCTCATCACCCATGAACTGTTTGCGAACCTGATCGGCAAGGCTAAAAAGAGCGGCGCTTTCTTCCTCATCAGCATCAATCAAAACAACCAGCTCTTCCTTTGACAGCTCCTTTAAATCACCGGCTTTTTTCAGCGCTTCACAAAATTCCGTTCTCATCCGCTCCACTCCAGTGACACATTGATAACCCCCGCACGGTAGAACAAATTCGCACGCGGCGACCTGCGGAAAGTCAGCACGGGCTCATGTACGGCCCCCTGCTACCCTTCCAACAGCCGGCCGGCGGCAGGGAAAGGAGTAAGCGCCCGTTTTAAAATGCCGTGCAGGTAGGCGATTAAAACACCGTAATTTACCATGGGCACCCCGGCCCCGGCAGCTTCCGCCATTCTATGCAGCATCTGCCTGCGGTTTATCATACACGCGCCGCAGTGGACAATTAGTTGATACTGGTTTAAATCCTCCGGCATTTCGATCCCGCTGGCCCAGTCAAAATGAAGTTCGCCGCCCACCCGCTGGCGCAGCCAGCGGGGAATCTTCACCGTGCCGATATCGTCGGCCACACGGTGGTGCGTGCAGGCTTCCGCGATCAGGACCCGGTCTCCCGGCTTCAACCGTTCCACCGCCCGCACTCCCGCCACCAGGGCTTCCAGGTTGCCTTTATGGCGGGCAAAAAGAATGGAAAAAGAGGTCAGCATGATGTCCCCGGGGGTGTCGGCGTCCACCTTCAAAAAGGCCTGCGAATCGGTGACCACCAGCTTGGGCTTACGGTTCAGGTCCTGGAGCGCCTGCTTTAATTCCCGCTCTTTCACTACAACGGCGCAGGCATCGTTGTCGAGGATGTCCCGGATGGTCTGCACCTGGGGGAGAATCAGCCTGCCCTTGGGAGCCGCCAGGTCAATCGGCACCACTAAAACCACGGTGTCGCCAGGGTTGATCAAATCGCCGATAATCGTCGGGGAAGCCCATTCCTTGGGCGCCGACTTGATTATTTCTTTTTTCAAATCTTCAATGCCCTGCCGGGTCACCGAACTAACCGTCACCATCCGGATACCCAGCTTTTCGCTTAATTCCTCCGGCGTTAGCTCAGGATTAAGGTCGACCTTGTTCAATACCCCGATTACAGGCACGCCCTGTTCCCTGGCTTTGCCGACAAGACTTGACTCATAACCGCCCGCGTCCTGTTCCGGATCAACAACCAGCAGCATTAAATCCGCTTTATCAAGCACATCTATCGTCTTTTTTACCCTTAACTCACCAAGTTCCCCCAAATCGTCTATGCCGGCCGTGTCAATAAGCACCACCGGCCCGACAGGCAAAATTTCCATTGACTTATAGACCGGATCGGTAGTGGTGCCGGGCACATCTGACACAATGGCGATCGTCTGGTTGGTCAGGGCGTTGATCAGACTTGATTTACCTGCGTTGCGCCTGCCGAAAATGGCGATGTGCAGCCTCTCGCCGCGCGGCGTCTCATTCAGTCCTCCCGCAGTCATGCAGTTCAACCCTCCTTTTTCAAACGCCTGGATCCGGCCACACCCGGCCTGGTCAATTCACCAGGGGCAAGGATTTCTTCCAGGTCTTTTTCGGTTAACAGGCAGGAATCAAGGACTACTTCTCTCAGCCGTTTCTTCTTTAGCGTGGCTTCCCGCACCATAAGCGCGGCCGAATCATATCCCAGGTGCGGCGTCAGGGCGGTGATAAAGGCGTGGCTTTCCTCCAGCCAGCGCCGGCACCTGGCCTCGTCAGCCTTAATTCCCTTGATGCACTTCGCATTAAAAATGTTCACCGCATTGTTCAATATTTCCAGGGACTGCAACAGGTTATGCGCGATGAGAGGCAGAAAAGCGTTTAATTCCAGTTGGCCGGCGGACGCGGCATAAGCAATCACCTGGTCGTTTCCCATTACCTGGCAGGAGATCTGGGTCACCATTTCCGTCATTACCGGATTGACCTTGCCCGGCATAATGGAGGAACCCGCCTGCATTTCCGGCAGGTTGATCTCGGCCAGACCGCCCAGCGGGCCGGAAGAAAGCAGTCTGAGGTCCCCGGCGATTTTAGCCAGATTGACCGCGCACGCTTTCAGGAGGCCGGAGACCTCAACAAAAACATCGGCGTTCTGGGTCAGGTCAACGGTATTCTCCGACCTGGCCAGCCCGTATCCCGTGAGCATCCTCAATTCCTCAACGACCTTAAATATATAGTTCAAATCAGCGTTCAGGCCGGTACCCACCGCCGTTCCCCCCAGGTTGACCTGGCGCAGCCGCTCCTCCACTTTATACAGCC
This sequence comes from Pelotomaculum sp. PtaB.Bin117, assembly GCF_002067195.1. Classification (NCBI taxonomy): domain Bacteria; kingdom Bacillati; phylum Bacillota; class Clostridia; order Eubacteriales; family Desulfotomaculaceae; genus Pelotomaculum; species Pelotomaculum sp. PtaB.Bin117. The sequence goes on from NZ_MVQM01000053.1 coordinate 19,802, forward strand.
GCCAGCGATCCCTGGCGACTGCCTCGGCGTAAGCGCCGAATTCCTGGCCCAGCGTCACAGGCACCGCGTCCTGCATTTCCGTGCGTCCCAGCTTGAGGATGCCGGCAAACTCCGCCTCCTTCTCCTGGAGGGCTGTTTGCAGGCCGGCGAGAGAATCGCTCAACTCCAGCACCATGCCGATTGCCGCTACCCGCAGGGCGGTGGGAAAAACATCGTTGGTGGACTGAGAAAGGTTCACGTGCTTCAGCGGGTGCACCAGATGGTAATCTCCCTTGCTGCCTCCGATTATTTCTATGGCCCGGTTGGCGATTACCTCGTTTACATTCATGTTGACAGAAGTGCCGGCGCCGCCCTGAAACGGGTCTACGATAAACTGGTCAATCAGACCGCCGGCGGCCACTTCGGCCGCGGCGGCTGCCACGGCCTCTCCAATTTCCCGGTCCAAAAGCCCGGCGCCGATATTGGCCTGGGCCGCAGCCTGCTTAACCTGAGCCATTGCCCGGATCAAAACCGGGTGCGCTTTCATGCCGGAAACCGGAAAGTTGCCCGCCGACCTTACGGCATGGATACCGTAGTAAGCGTCCCGCGGCACTTTCATTTCCCCCAGCAGGTCTTTTTCGATACGGTATGGCATGGCAACCTCCATTTATTTTTCCGCTGGTTTTTTCTTGACCAATGCCGATTTCACCTGAACCCCCATAATACCGCCCAGTTTTCCGGTCATGGCGCCAATTTCGTCAGTCGTGCCGTCAATAATCAGGGAAATCACGGAAAGATTCCGCTCCCGGTAAGGCACTCCCATTCGCCCGACAATTATTTCGGCGTGCTCGCTTAAAATGCTGTTGATCTTCCGGGCGGCATTCTCGCGGTCCTCCACCACTATTCCGATAACCCCGATGCGCTCTTCCAAAACCATCACCATCCTCCTGTGTTCTCTAAGAACAGATTCGCCTTTGACTGCCTTAAGACATATAAACGCCGGCTCATGTGCTGCCCTGCAATCCCCTCAAAAATATAAAGTCCTTTTCCCGCGACCATGCGAAAAAAGGGCTGCTTACTTAAAGCAAATGTACTTTCTCCTTGAGAGCAGGAACTTCCCTTTTTCGCAGAGCTGAATTTGTAACCCTTAGGTACGGAAAACCCCGTACCCTCAGGCAAATCTATTTTCCAATTTATTTTATCACTACCGGGTCTGAGAATCAATGCTTTTTGTTCGTCTGCAGCCAGCAATAAGCAGGCTGCTCAAACTTTTCCCTTATTGACGGTTCCGGTTAACCCCTTGTAAAGCGGCAGCTTGCCGGCAAAGGCAATTGACCCGATGATACAGAATATTCCGCTTGCCAGCACTGTCTCAGGAGTTCCGATAATATGGGCCAGACTACCGGCCAGCAAGCTGCCGACGGGGGCCATGCCCATGAAAGCCATTGTATAAAAACTCATTACCCGGCCGCGTTTTTCGTCGTCCACAATAATTTGCAGCATAGTGTTGCAGGAAGCCATTTGCGTGATCATGCCGAAACCGGTAATCAGCATTAAAAGCATGGACGGCCAAAAAGATTTGGAAAGGGAAAAAAGGACTAAGCCGACTCCAAAAACACCAACAGCGATCGTCATATTCCTGCCCAAACCATGCAACTCTTTTCGCGAAGCCAGGTAAACGGCCCCGATCAAAGCACCTGTTCCGGACGCCCCCATCAAAAAACCGAGGGTGTGCGCACCTCCGTTCAGTATTTCTTTTGCAAAAACGGGCATTAACACAGTGTATGGCATACCAACCAAACTGACCAGGCCAATGATAAAAATAATGTACCTGATCGGTTTATAGCCAAAGGCATAAGCGAATCCCTCCTTCAGTTCATTCAATAAAAGCTCTCTGCCGCCGACTTTTTCTTTTTGTTCGATGCTCATCGCTAATAAAGCGATTATCACGGCTATGTAGCTGAGCCCGTTTAGCAAAAAACAAATTCCCTCCCCCACAGTGGCTATCAATATTCCCGCTATGGACGGGCCAACCAGCCGGGCGCCGTTGAACATTGAGGAATTCAGGGCGATAGCGTTTCCCAGATCCTCTTTCTTGTCGACGATATCCACGACAAATGACTGTCTGGTCGGCATGTCAAAAGAATTGATCAGGCCAAGAAAAAAGCTTAAAGGAATAATGTGCCATACGGTCACATTACCTGTCAGGACCAGAATAGCTAAAATAAAAGCCTGGGTCATGGAAAGTGTTTGTGTCACCAACAGAATCCGCCGGCGGTTCAGCCGGTCCGCCAGCACGCCGGCGAACGGCGTCAGAAAGAAGGTCGGGATTTGTCCGGCAAACCCTACAATGCCGAGTAAAAATGCGGAATTGGTCAGGTCGTATACCAGCCAGCTCATGGCGATATTCTGAATCCAGGTGCCCACCAGCGAGATTCCCTGCCCGCCGAAGAAAAGGCGGTAATTTCGATAGCGGAAGGAACGAAACGTGAATTTGAGGCCGCTGGTATTGTTATCAGGCTTGCGCTTAATAGAACTCATCTAATTATTTTATCCCCCGTTTGCTTATATAAAACTTTAATCTTTATAACGGATTAATTAGTTATAAATTTGTGTAAAGATTTTAATTTTCCGCGCAAATTACTTCCACCAGGGCTGGTTTTCCCAAATTTAATGCGGTTCTCATTGTGTTTTGGATATCCGCCGGGTCTTCAATACGATAGCCGGAAGCACCGCATGACTTTGCGTATTGAACAAAATCAGGCACTGTTAATTCGTGTCCAAAAGGAATTAACCCTTCGGCGAGCATTTTATTCTTCTCTATGCTGTAAACATGATTTTTAACAATTATAACGCAAATATCCAAACTGTAGCGCACACAAGTTAGAAGCTCACTCATGGAAGTAATAAAACCGCCGTCCCCGGCTATTGCTATCACCGGCTCTTCCGGGCGGGCGAATTTTGCCCCGATGGCGGCGGGCAGGCCGCAGCCGATACTGCGCCACCGGCCGGAAAGCAAAATCTCTTGTTGTCCCCCCTGAAAGCCCAAATTGAACCAATGAGTAAATTCACCTATGTCAAGGGCAATAATTGCCTCGCCAGGTATTATATCATTAAGAACCGTCATCAGTTTTAAGGGGCTGATTGGCCTGGTGTTGTTCACTGATTCTGCTGCCAACTCCTGCCTTCTGCTTTGTACCAACCCCTTAATTTCCTCCAGCCAATCCCGGTTAAAGCTATGCCCCTCCAGTCTTTGAAGCAAATTCTCCAAAAGCAAACCGGTATCCCCGCTAATACTCTCAACGGTATTTTGATAAATATTTTCGAAACGATCATTTATTTGGATAACTTTTGTGTCTTGAGGAATGAATTCCCGCTCATAAGAAGCGGCTCCAATAATGATGATACAGTCTGCCTCGTGAAGAACCGGGGGAAGGTAGGCTTTTCCTATTCCTCCTAAATTCAGCTCATGCCTGCCGGCAATTTTGCCGTTGGCCTCCCTGGCGACTATTAATCCCGCGCCTAGCTGATCAACCAGTTTCACTACGTAATCTTTAACTGTTTTTGCCGTTCGTCCCGCGATAATAAGCGGCCTTTGAGCCCCCTGGACAACCTTTAAGAGGTTATCCAGGCTGCCTGAAACAAACGGTGTTGTATTTATTTCCACGAAACTAACGGGCACAGTTTCAATAGATGCAGCTTCGGCAAACACATCTTTGGGAACTGATATATGCGCGGCTGAATTATTTAATTTAGCGGTTCGCGTGGCTGCGACAAGCATACTTAACACTGACCCCGGTTTAACGGCGATGTTGGTTTGTGCTGCAAAGATATTAAACAAAGCCTGCTGATCAAAATATTGTTTTGCCCCGGCGCCGATTTTTTTTAATTCCACTTGACCGGTAATGGCTAAAACAGGACTTCCATCCATGAAGGCATCCGCCAGGCCGTTTAAAAGGCTCACTGCACCCGGCCCCGCGCCGGCGGCGCATACGGCCAGCCTGCCGGTTAATCTGGCTTCATAAGCAGCCATGAAGGCGGCATGAACCTCCCGGGTAACGGCGATAAATTTAATTCTATCCTGGCGGGTCACTGCGTCCAGCAAGGGAAATATCGCATCTCCAAGCACGCCATAGATTCTTTCCACACCCCATTCAGCCAGTTGGGCTAAGATCAAATCAGCAACATTGCCATTAATATGCATCCTGACAGCCCTTTCGTTTTCATTATATATATTTTTTCTCAGTATTAATGAAAAATTCAGGATATAGAAAAGAAACCGGGGAAAAATAAAAAAAAGTCAGGAGGGGAAAAAATGGAGCAGCTAACCCAGATGGAATTGCTACAGCTTGAGGAATTA
>NZ_MVQM01000054.1:0-4963 GCF_002067195.1 Pelotomaculum sp. PtaB.Bin117
GCGGTTGGTTCTGGTGGATACCAAGTCTCCCGGAAGGCTGGCCAATATGGCTGTTATTCTTAAGAAGCCGGGTGTGGAAATACATATATACGACCACCACCCGCGAGAAGCCGGTGACGTATCGGGTACGGTCGAGGTGGTGGAAATGGTCGGGGCGGCAACCACCTTGCTGGTGGAAAAGATCAGGGAGCGGGGACTGGAGATTACACCGCTGGAAGCGACTATACTCTCTCTGGGTATTTACCAGGACACCGGTTCACTGGTCTATTCAGGCACAACGGCCAGAGACGCGGACGCGGTGGCTTATTTGCTCTCTAACGGCGCGAATCTGGCCGTTGTGGCGGAATTCTTGGACCGGCCGTTTACTGTTGACCAGCGTATACTATTGAGAGACCTGCTTTCTTCAGCGGAACATATTCAAGTCAACGGGATAAAATTATTAATCGCCAAAGGGAATGTTGATGAATTTGTTGGCGGACTTGCCGTCTTAACCCATAAGCTTGCTGAATTTGACCGGCCGGATGCGGTTTTTACCGTGGTGGAGATGGATGACCGGGTCCATGTAGTCGCCCGGAGCAGTGTGCCGGAAGTAAATGTTAGAGAAATACTGGGTACCCTGGGCGGCCGGGGCCATAACGCCGCGGCTTCGGCCTCAATAAAGAAAGCCAGTATGGAAGAAGTGACCGGTAAGCTATTGGACGCTATCCAGTTGAAAGTAAAGCCGCCGGTTACAGCGGCTGCTATTATGAACAGCCCGGTCAAGACGATTACGCCTGAAACGGTTATCAATGAAGCGGAAAAAGTCATGTTGCGCTATGGTCATACCGGCTTGCCGGTGGTGAAGGACGGCCGGATGGTGGGAATCATCTCCCGCCGCGATGTGGAGAAAGCGGCTCATCATGGCCTGGGGCACGCCCCGGTTAAAGCGTTTATGACCAGCAAACTGGTGTCTGTCGGTCCGCAAGCGCCGGCTTCGGTAGTGCGTGACTTGATGATTGAGCATGATATCGGCCGGCTGCCGGTAATCGAAAATGGGAAGCTGGTGGGGATCGTTACCCGCTCTGATGTTCTGCGCACGCTCCACGGCGGCGGTGAACCAAGCCGTTTCCGGACAGTTAAGACAGGCCGCGCTCAAGCAATCTCGCCTGTGAACATACGGGAATTAATGTGCCATAACCTGCCGGCTGATTATATGGAGATATTAAAGTGGGCGGGTGAAACAGCTCCGTCTATGGGAGCCAGGGTATACGCCGCCGGCGGCATAGTCCGCGACCTGCTCCTGGGCATAGAGTGCCTGGATATTGATTTGGTGGTGGAAGGGGACGGTATTGAACTGGCGCGGGCCGTAAGCAAAGAGCATCAGGGGCGGTTGCGTGAACATAATCAGTTCGGCACGGCAAAAATATTATTTCCCGACGGCAGGCAGGTAGACGTAACCACATCAAGAATTGAATTTTATCAGTACCCGGCGGCCATGCCCCAGGTGGAGGCTTCATCCCTGCGTCAGGATCTTTACCGCCGTGACTTTACAATCAATGCAATGGCGGTTTCGGTTAATAAAGAAAGCTTCGGTGATGTGGTCGACTACTTCGGCGGCAGGGAAGATCTGGAACGCGGTCTTATCCGGGTGTTGCACAATTTGAGCTTCGTGGAAGATCCCGTGCGTGTTTTACGGGCGGTGAGATTTGAGCAGCGCTACTATATGAGCTTGGAGTCTCATACGCTCAAACTGGCGAGGGAAGCAATACGCGATAATATGCTGGCCAGGGTTTCCGCGGAGCGAATTTGGGAAGAACTAAAACATGTCTTTCTGGAACCAAGGCCTGGCTTGGCGCTAGCCCGCTTTATGGAGCTGCAGTTGTGGCCGTCCTTGTTTCCTGGAGTGGACCCCGAAAAGGTGCGGCCTATTCTAAGTGAAATCGAACGGTCATTGAAATTGCTGCGCTATTGGGATGCAGTAGAGCTTGGTGAAATATGGATGATTTACTTTTTGGCGGTTCTGCACTTTTCGGACTGGACCGTGGCGTCCGAGGTTTGCCGGCGTTACCATTTAAGCAAGCGCCAGACGAATAAAGTGGCGGCCGCGCTGGGTGGTTGGCGCAGTCTGCTGAAAAACCTGCAAGAACCTTTTGGGGTTTCCATGAGTGAATTGGCTAGACAGGTGCAATCGGTGCCCGGCGAGGTTTACCCGTTGATATTGTGTTACCTCACCAACAATTCGGCAAAAAAACGTTTTCGGCATGTGCTTAACACTATCTGTTGCAATAAACCTTCAATTAACGGCAAGGAATTGCGGCTGCTCGGGTATAAACCGGGGCCGCAATATAAAAAGGTTATGGAAGCGCTATGGCAGGCTCGCCTGGATGGAGCAATCCGCAGCAGGCAGGAAGAGCTTGATTACGTCAAGGAGTACCTTGTAAAATCCGAAGGAGCGAAAGAAAGTGTTTAATTTCCCTAGTCTCCAAGACATCGCTATGATGCTGCCGGCTGTTGTTTTAGGTTTGACCTTCCATGAGTATGCCCACGGTTGGACGGCTGACCGGCTTGGTGACCGGACCGCCCGTTATCAGGGGCGTCTCACGCTCAACCCGGTGGCGCATATAGATCCGATTGGTCTGCTTCTTTTGTTTTTCGCGGGTTTTGGCTGGGCCAAACCGGTGCCCGTAAATCCCTATAATTTAAAGGTTGATCAAAGACAGGGCATGCTGCTGGTAGCCCTGGCCGGCCCGGTGACGAACATGTTGCTGGCCGTCATTTCCGCAGTTGTTTTCGGCGCCCTGGTTGGTTTGAACCTGCCTTATTTCAGAGGGATCATGCAGTATATGATCCAGATCAATGTGGTCTTGGCGGTATTCAATTTAATTCCGATCCCGCCGCTGGACGGCTCGAAGATCCTGGCCGGCATTTTGCCGGGACGGCAGGAGTGGTTGGACCAGCTTGAGCAGTACGGGTCGATAGTATTGATATTACTTGTTTTTACCGGGTTAATCGGCATTGTCTTTAGGATTTTGGTCAACCCGATTTATAGTATGTTAAGCGCGCTGGCGAGGGCTGTTTCCCGCCTGGTGATGTAATGTGAAAGAGAAGGGAGAGGTAACAATGTCGAAAGGAATAATTGTCAGCGGTATGCGTCCAACGGGCAAGCTCCACCTTGGCCACCTGTATGTTTTAGAAAATTGGGCCAGGTTGCAAAGCGAATATGATTGCTATTATTTTGTGGCTGACTGGCATGCTCTCAGCACGTCATTTGAAGATAACTCGTCCATGCGGGATAACACGAGAGAAATGGTGACGGACTGGCTGGCGGCGGGGCTGGATCCGGAAAAAAGCGTGATTTTCGTCCAGTCTGATATATTGGAGCACGCTGAACTGCACTTGATTTTTTCCATGATTACACCTCTATCCTGGCTGGAAAGGGTGCCGACTTTTAAAGACCAGGTGCAGCAGCTGAAAGAACAGGGGAAAGACATCAATACCTACGGCTTTCTCGGATACCCCTTGCTCCAGGCGGCGGATATTCTAATGTATAAGGCAGACGCGGTGCCGGTTGGGGAGGATCAGTTGCCGCACCTGGAGTTGTGCCGTGAAGTAGCCCGCCGGTTTAACTACCTGTACCGTCCGGTATTTCCCGAACCGCAAGGTCTTGTGGCCAGGGTGCCGTTGCTGCCGGGCATCGACGGCCGCAAAATGAGCAAGAGCTACCATAACGACATCGCGCTTGGCGCGGAGACGGATGTGATAAAAGAAAGGGTTAACGCCATGATTACCGATCCGGCCCGTATTCGCAAGACCGACCCGGGTCACCCGGAAGTATGCATTGTCCACGAGTATCACAGTATTTACGCGGCAGACAAGCTGGCCGGTTTGGAAGATGAATGCCGCGGCGGCAGGACCGGTTGCGTGGCTTGCAAAAAATTGCTCGCCGCGAGCATTGAGGAGGTAATGGCTCCTATCAGAGAGCGGCGGGCGGAGATATTAAAGCGGCCGGGTTATGTCGATGAGATTCTCGCCGAGGGAGCCCGGAAGGCCAAAGCCAAGTCTGTTGAGACAATGAAAGAGGTGCGGGAGGTTGTGTTTAACGATTAAGAACAACTCACTAAATTTGGAATCTTAGTTTTGAAGAATCAAGTACTTTTTGCATAGACCAGGGACGTTGTGGAAAAATAATGCAGAGGTGGGGTCAGGTGGGCAAGGTTTTCCTTGTTTTCTTGATGTTATTAATCCTTCTTCTGCTTTTTCTTTTCCTGACCGTTGTCCGGGTGAAGGTGAGTTATTCGAGACGGGGAAGGGATGATCGGTTTGCTGTGGGGGTTTCCGCATGGCGTGGGTTGATCCATTATACTTTTGAGCTTCCTGAAATAAAAATTGAAAAGAAAAAGCGCTGGCCGGCGATAATGACAAAAACGAAGGTTGAACAAAAAGACGGAGATGTGCCGGATAAGAGGGAGAATGTAATTTCACTGCCGAAGTTTATGCGCACTGCATCCGGTATTGCTGATATAATGCGTTTGTATGGCAAGTACATTTTTGAATTCTTGAAAAAAGTACGTTTGCGCCGGCTAACTTGGTATACGGAAATAGGGACAGGCGATTCCTCTCAGACCGGTTTGCTGACGGGGGCGGTCTGGGGGTTGAAAGGAATAGTGTTAACAGCGTTTTGCCGTATTCTTTCTCCTGGCGGGGCGACACCGGCGGTGGAAGTGCGGCCCCGTTTTGATAAAGCCTGTTTTAACACTGTGTTGGATTGCGCTTTTGAGGTAAGGCTTGGCCATCTTTTTATTACCGGTATAAAATATTTTATTGCTAAACATAAATAGAAAATTGGCGGAAAAAACGTGAAGCATGGACACAGGATTTTGCTTTATTTAAAAAAGTCGTATCACCTTAGAGGAAGTATTTTCTTTTTGCAGAATTTTAAAATAAAATATTACGCTGAGGTGATGAATTATATGAGGCTTTTGAC
>NZ_MVQM01000055.1:0-37575 GCF_002067195.1 Pelotomaculum sp. PtaB.Bin117
TCAGCAGCGGATAGCCCATCGCTTCCCGCTGTTCCACGTAAGCCTGGGCGCAGGCGCGGGCCAGATTTCTCACCCTGGCGACAAAACCGGTGCGTTCAGTCACGCTGATCGCGCCGCGCGCATCCAGTAAATTAAATGTATGCGAACATTTCAACACTTGATCGTAAGCAGGAAGCACAAAACCTTTTTCGATCACTCTTAAAGCTTCTTGCTCATACATATCAAACAGCTTAAACAACATGGACGTGTCGGCCAGTTCAAAATTGTAATGGGAATGTTCCACTTCTCCCTGGTGATGAACGTCACGGTAACTGATCCCGTCAACCCAGGTGATCTCAAACACGCTGTCCACTCCCTGGATAAACGTGGCCAGCCGCTCCAGACCATAGGTAATTTCCGCGCAGACCGGGCGGCAGTCGATGCCGCCGCACTGCTGAAAATAGGTAAACTGGGTGATCTCCATCCCATCCAGCCACACTTCCCAGCCCAACCCCCACGCGCCCAGAGTTGGCGACTCCCAGTTGTCTTCCACAAAGCGTATATCATGCTCCTCCGGATCGATGCCGATAGCTTGGAGGCTGGCCAGATACAATTCCTGCACGTCATCCGGGGATGGCTTCAAAATAACCTGATACTGGTAATAATGCTGCAGCCGGTTCGGGTTTTCACCGTAACGCCCGTCAGTCGGCCTGCGGGAAGGCTCCACATAGGCGACCCGCCACGGCTCCGGCCCCAGCGCTCTCAAAAACGTCGCCGGGTTCATGGTGCCCGCTCCCTTTTCCACATCGTAGGGTTGCAAAATAATACAGTTCTGATTGGACCAGTATTGGTTCAGGGTGATAATTAACTCCTGGAAATTCATACCATGCCTCCTCGATCAATATTTAACAAAAGTAAAACCCCCGGCCTCAGGCATTTCACCAGAGACGGGAGTCATTTTACGCGCTTCCTGTCAGACCGGCCGTCATTGACTCTTTTATTCACTCATATTTTTGTTACAATTTATCAAATTTTTGTGTTAAAGTCAATGCCCGGCGCTAAATATCGTTTCCCCCGGAGCCGCTTTTTACCTCAACTCCATCGGATTCCCCGGCACGCTCTATATCCAGTGAATATTTATTAGCCATCCCCGCTACTGAAGCCAACACCCCCAGAATGGCTATTTCACTGCTGGCCATGGCGCCCAACAGCCCCAGCGCCCCCAGTGAGGCCGGTATTTCAACCACTGTCCGCTCACCTTGCTTAACCTTAATCCGGTATCCACGATTTTTATTAAACAGCCCTTTGATCTGTCCCAGGACCTCGCTTCCTTTCTCATGGAAGGAACCGCCCGCAGTATGTTCTTTCTCCTCAAGATTTATCAGGGCCTGCAAAACGTCGCCGTCCGCCGCGTCCAGGGCGGCTTTGGCCTCTTTATAACTTACACCCAATCTGGTTCTTAAGATATCGATTTTTTCAAGCTCACCCATTTTAATCCCCCTTTTTTAGACTAGTATTAAGTCTGCTTAATATGACAGCGTGGTGCTTACCTTGAGGGCGATTTTGAGCCTTATTCAAAGTGAGCCCTCGGAATAGCGAGGGAACTGTTTGAGCGAGTGAAGCGAGCGAGTTTGACCGAGCCCGAGGGCGAAGGAGCTCGTACAATATTAAGGGCGAACATAAGCCCGTAGGTAAGTACCACGTCTATATTACCCAAGCAGACTTATCCTTTTTCCTTTATTTACTCCCACAGCGATAAATTTTATACATGAACATGATTGGCACCGGCCCGCTCCTGATGAAACCGGTCAAAAAACGCGGCTGATTTTAAGTCCCGCTCCAGATGATACCGTATATACGCATGGAGCAAACTCCTGATCTGGCTCCTGACTGAACCCTCTATTTTAAGTCGGCTCAATTTAGCCGGGTGCCACCTTAAGAGCAGCTTGAGGGTCTCCAGCATGCCCCTGTTAAAAGACATTGCAGCCGGGTCCGCCGGCCTGCAAGTTTCGCACAGCACTCCGCCTATCGCCGGGCTGAATGCCGGACGCCCTGCCACAGGTCCCTGACAGTTGGCGCACTGCTCCAGCACAGGGCGGTAACCCAGCAAAGACACCGCCTTAATTTCAAAAGACCGCGTCAGCAGTTCGGCATCCCCCGCATCCAAAAGTTTCATAGTGGTAAGGAGAAGCTCAAAAAGCGGCGTGTTCGGCTCCCCTTCCGGAGTTATGACATCCACCAGTTCAGCCAGGTAGCTGACTCTTACTATTTTTACTAAGTCGTCCCTGAGAGAAGAAAACATTTCGATAGCTTCGCCCTGGCTGATTGAATCAAGCTCGCGGCCCCGGCTCACCAAAAACCTGGAATGAGAGAAAAGCTGCGTGGCGCCGCGTTTGCGGCTTGCCGGTTTGGAGACGCCGTGCGCCATTACTTTTATTTTACCCTGTTCCCTGGAATATAAAATCAATAGTTTGTCCGCATTGCCGCAGTCCCTGGCCCGCAGGACGACAGCCTCAATCTTGTAAAGTTTCATCAGTAAGACCCCAAATTCAAGTATTCAGAATTCAGGAGTCAGAGTTCTTTTAGGAGTCAAAATTCAGGAGTCAGTATTCAAAATATAAATTAAAGAAAGAAATCGTCTGTCTCTTGTCTCCTGACTCTTGTCTCCTGACTTCTGTCTCTTGTCTTCTGACTCCTGATTCCTATGTTTCATAGTATCCCAGGTTTTTAAGCTGCGCCTCTTTATTTCTCCAGTCCGGCCTCGTCTTTACCCGGATTTGGAGAAAAACTTTTAGACCAAGCAGCTTTTCCATATCCGCGCGGGCAAGGCTGCCGATTTTTTTCAGCATCTGGCCTCCCTTGCCGATCAGGATCCCTTTCTGCGTTTCTCTCTCTGTGTATATCACCGCCCGGACCGCCATGACATTGTTGGGTCGCTCCTGCATCTCCTCGATTACCACGGCTACCGCATGAGGCACTTCCTGTTCCGTGTGGCTCAAAACCTTTTCTCTGATCAGTTCGGCTAGGATAAACTCCTCGGGCCTGTCGGTAACCATCTCGTCGGGGTAATACTTTGGCCCGGCCGGCAGGTAGCTTGTCGTCACCTCAAGCAATCGTCCGGTGTTCTCCCCGGATAACGCCGACACAGGGATAATCTCAGAAAATTTGTATAGCCGGGCATATCTTTCGATCAGAGGCAGCAATTCTTTCCGTTTGACCAGGTCAATTTTATTAATCACCAGCGCCACCGGGGTCGATAAATCCGCAAACTGCCGGATCAGGTAATTGTCGCCGGGACCTGGCTGCCGGTTCGCCTCTACCAGAAAGAGAACAAGATCAACCTCATTTAATGTATTCAGAGCGACTTGCACCAGGTGCTCACCCAGCTTATGTTTCGGCTTGTGAATACCCGGAGTGTCCAAAAAAATAACTTGGCATTCTTCGCGGGTGAGCACGCCAAGAATCCTGTTCCTGGTCGTCTGAACCTTTTCGGACATAATGGTTACTTTCCGCCCGATCAGCCTGTTTAACAAAGTGGATTTTCCCACGTTGGTCCTGCCTACCAGCGCCGCGAACCCTGATCTGAAATTGTCATTTTCTTCTACCAAAACTATCACCTTTAACTTCTTCAGGATTATTGAGCTTCCTATTGCGGTAGTATAATATTATATCCGCCATAATCATAACACCATTTATAACATATAGATATATGACAAGATCATAGCTAAAGATTAACTTATGGATGATGCCAAAAAAATAACCGGTGAATATAATCCATAAAAAGAGAATACTTTTCCCGGCAGTTTGTCTTGATACGTAAGACTTGTAAATAGACGCCGGCCACGCCGCTCCGAAACAAACCAGCATGAGAACCTCAAAAATACTCACTTAATTTCCTCCATACCGGTTGCCGCATGTTGCCGGATCACCGGCTCAAATATGTTCAGGCCGGTCTTCTTGCCGGCAGAAGGTTCTTTATCCCGTCCGGCGCATCCCGCCGCGCGGCTTGTTAACGCAAAGGCCGCGGGTAACAGTTCGGCGGCGGTTTGCATCCGGAAATCACCCTTGCCGTTTGCCATAAAAACTTTCATCGCCGGGTTAAACTCCATTAGCACCTGGCGGCAAGCGCCGCACGGCGCGCAGTATTCATCAGTGCCGGCGGTAACGGCGATGGCCTCAAAATGCCGCTCACCGTTTGAAACAGCCTTGAACAAAGCCACCCGTTCCGCGCAGCAAGACAAGCCGTAAGACGCGTTCTCGACATTGCAGCCGGTATAATAACGGCCTTCCACGGTCAGTATGGCGGCGCCCACCTTGAAATGCGAATAAGGAGCATATGCTCTTTCCCGCGCCGCACTGGCGGCCTTAATCAGTTTTTCAACCGGAAAATCCATGAAATTGCACTCCTTCTCATGGTTACTGAGCCAGGCGGGGATAGAGCACCAAATACGCTACCGCGATCGAGTTCAAGGCGGCAACCAGCACCGCGCCGGCAGCCACATTTTTGGCAACGCGGGCAAGAGGGTGGTAAGTTTGCACGTAAAGGTCGACAACCGCTTCAACCGCGGTGTTAAACATTTCGGCCATGATTACCAGGGTAATTGAGAATATCAAAAAAAGCAGATCATGGGCTTCTATTTTCAGATATAACGCCAGCCCAAGCACCAACAGCGCGGCCGCAAAGTGTATCCGCATATTGCGTTGGGTAAACAACGCGTGCCGCAACCCCGCGGCAGCATAAGTAAAACTTTTTAAAAAATTTTGCACATCCATCGGCATCACCACATAACCATTGTTCCCTGAGCCGCTCATGGCCGGTAAAGGGCTAAATTATCTGGCGGCATTTAATTTCAGGAGTATTTCCTCCTCTTTTTTACGCATGGCCTGTCTGTCTTCTTCTTTCAAATGGTCATATCCCAGCAGGTGCAACACACCATGTATCGCCAGGTAAGCAACTTCCCGCCGGATGCCGTGTCCGTATTCTTCCGCCTGCCGCACGGCAGCCTGGAGGGAAATGACCACATCGCCCAGCAGCACTTCAGCATCCCACTCCTCCTGGAAAGACTCCCCTTCAAGCATGGAAAAAGACAGCACATCTGTGGGACTGTCTATCTCACGGTACTGTAAATTCAAGTCGCGTATATAGCTGTCGTTTACAAATACAAGGCTTACCTCGGCTTCTTCACCGTATCCTTCACCCCTCAGGACTTCCTCTATTACCGGGATTAAAAAATCAATTAGCTCGCTATCCAGCGCCACCTCTTCCTGCAGGTTGCTTACGAAAACTGACACGCTTTTTTCTCCTTTCAATTTCCTGTGACAGATCCGGGTATTCCACCCGGGAGTGAAAGATTCCCGACAGCACGCGGACAAATGAAGTCGCTATGATATCCAGATCTTTAAAAGTCAGGTCACACTCGTCAAGCTGGCCGTCGTTCAGCTTATCCTTGACGAATTTTCTCACCAGACCCTCAACGCGGGCCGGGGTACGGTTCTGCAGCGAGCGAACCGCCGCCTCTACCGAGTCTGCGAGCATCACAATGGCGGCTTCCCTGGTTTGTGGTTTGGGACCCTCGTAACGGAACTCTTCTTCGGTGACACTTTCGGTGCGGTCGTTTTCCAGAGCTTTGTGGTAAAAATAACTAACCATACTGTCGCCATGATGCTGCTCAATAATATCGACAATCCCCTGAGGCAGCTTATGCTCCCTGGCCATCTCCACACCGTCTTTTACGTGGGAGGTGAGAATCAGGGTGCTTAACGAAGGGCCGATTTTATCGTGCGGGTTTTCACAATCCATTTGGTTTTCTATGAAAAAATACGGCCTTTTGATCTTGCCGATATCATGGTAATAAGCACCCACACGGACCAGCAGCGAGTCGCCGCCCACCGCGTCGGCGGCCGCCTCCGCCAGGTTCCCCACAATAATGCTGTGGTGGTAAGTGCCCGGCGCTTCGGTTAACAACCTTTTTAACAATATGTTGTTAGGGTGTGAGAATTCCAAAAGTCTGACCGGCGAAGTGATCCGAAACGTGCCCTCCAGAAAAGGCAGAGCCCCATTCGTCAACACGGACGACAAAATGCCGTTGGCTATCCCGAGAGCCAGGCAGGACGAAATCAAAAGGCCAAAATGAATATTATTGGCCAGGCCAACCGTAAAAATAGCCACTACGTTGGCAACACTGATGTAAATCCCGGCCCGGACGAGATCTCCCCGCTGGCTCAATTTCGATACGCTGTATACTCCCGTGATGCCGCCGATTATCCCCACCAGCCCGAAACGGAGCTGGTTATCCGTCATCGTTCCCAGCATCAGACTGAGCACGGCTACCATTAGCGCAGCCAGCCGGGAGTCCAGCAGAATGGCAATCAACATCCCCGCCGTGGCCAGGGGAACCATGTAGCCGAACTGGGCGCTGAACTCCGGCCATCGGCTGACGTTAATGGCAATAATAGCTTTGCCAACCCCCAGAACAACTAAAACAATTATACCCAGTAGATACAAGTGCCCGGGATGCTCGTAAATCTCCCTGTTCTGCTGATAAAGATAAACCAGCACAACCACCGTGAGCAGGACGACCAGCAGCAATACACCCAGGACTGAAGACAGATGCAGCTTGGGGCGGGTAATACCCAGCGCCTGCAGCTTGGCAAGGTGTTCCTCAGTTAGTATTTCCCCTTCCCCGATTATCTTTTCCCCTTCCTTAATTGAAACCATGACGGGGGAAACGGAGGCCATAGCCTCCTCCTGCTTTTGTCTGGTTTTATCAGACTGAATAAAACCGTTGGGACGAAGATAGTAATCAACAGCACCTTTGGCAAATTGTTCATAAACCTTGGAAAAGCGCATGCCGACAATTTTATTGTTTATGGATTTCTTATTTTCTTCCAGAACGTCCTGGGTAATTCCGTCTCCATCATTCATCGCCTCTGCCACCAGGTTATTTATTCCGGATTCAACCTGCATAGTGTCCTTGGCGGTGGCATGCGCCAGGTCGTTAAGCTCAGCGTCTTGCATGACAAAAGGAAAAATCGAACGGAGCATGGCCACCTTTCCGGCCACGTCCAAACTGGTATCGCTTTGCACGTCAGACAGCTTTTTTGCCAGATCGGAAATATCTTTTTGCACAGCGACACTGACCTGAGGGTCAATCGTATATACATTGCCGGCTTTTTCCGCAGCCTGGCGGCGCTCCATGGCGGTCTTGTTTTTGTCTTCAAAGACGATGCTTTTTTCAGCTTTTACAGTCGTGGGAGATACCTGCCCCACGATCATGCTGGATTTTTCATTGATAAAGTCAGAAGATATGATTACAGTAGTCAGAAATAAAAACAAAATCGCCGCACTGCCCCGCCGTACCTTGCGTTGCTTGGCCAACAGGGACAGGACGGCCGCGACTTTACCTTTTACCGCGCTGATTGGAAGCACGATTTCACCCCCCTTTCCGGTTACCGCCCTATTGCTCTTTTTCATATGCCCTGATAATCTCTTCAACCAGAGGGTGCCGCACAATGTCATCGCCAGTGAGGGCATGGATACCCAATCCCTCAATATCCTTCAAAACTTTAACAGCGTTGACCAGGCCGGAAACCTGTCCTTTCGGCAGGTCAATCTGAGTGATATCCCCGGTAATTACCGCCTTCGAACCAAAGCCCAGCCGGGTCAGAAACATTTTCATCTGTTCCGGAGTGGTGTTCTGCGCTTCATCCAGGATAATAAACGAGTCCTCCAGCGTCCTGCCCCGCATGTAGGCCAGGGGAGCAATTTCGATTATATGACGTTCAAGATACTTTTGGGTGTTCTCCACTCCCAGAATATCGTAGAGACTATCGTAAAACGGCCTTAGATACGGGTCAACCTTATCTTGCAGATCGCCGGGCAAAAACCCCAGTTTCTCACCCGCTTCCACCGCCGGACGGGTCAAAACAAGGCGCCCGACGTTTTTATTGCGCAGTGCCTTGATCGCCATCACCACCGCCAGATAGGTTTTGCCCGTCCCGGCCGGGCCGATGGCAAAAACGACATCGTTATTTTTTATGGCTTCAACGTATTTTTGCTGACCGATAGTCTTAGGTTTAATCTGCTTACCCCGGGCGGAAATCATGGTAACATCTTTAGCTATACTATCCAGAGCGTTTTTCAAGCCGCCTTGCGCCGACTTAATCGCGTAGCCGACTTCCTGGGCGGTTATGTGGTTGCCCGCTTGATAAAAATTGTTTAGCTGATCCAGGATCTCCCTTGCCTGCTCCACCTTTTCCTTTTCACCGGTTATTGTCAGAGCATGGCCCCGCGCCACAACGTGAACTCCCAAGATCCTTTCAATCTGTACCAGGTGCTCATCGTGCTTTCCGAATATTTCTGCCGCGGCGCCAATATCATCCAGTTCTGCCCTGGCTTCAAATTTATCTGTCAATACCCGGCCTCCTTTAAGGTTTAAATAGTTTTTCCTTGCCGATATCCTCAACCGTTTCTAAAACGGCCTTTACCCGGACGACATTTTCATCGCGACCGGCGCTGACATCCTCCAGCCACCGTCCTTGAACAATAGCATCCCGGGGCAATTGCTTCATTACTGCTTCCAGGGCCGCCTCCTCAGCGGCTTTACAAGTGTCCTCCCGGCTGCGTTCATCGCAATAGGCGGCCAACTCCAGGTATTTTACTGTTACTAGTTCGACGGGCGGGTCAAGATTCCTCCATTGGGGAAGCTTTTTCACAGATGTCACTACCTCGTAGTGCTCAAAGGGTATGTTTTCGCTGTCTAACAAAATTTTTTCCTGCGAATTATATTTTAAACTGACCCGCTTTTTCGATCTTCCGGTAAACCGGTAACCTGTTTCAATAACCTGCGCCTCCCCGTAACCCTCATACCAGACTCTGGCTCGCACAATACCCCTGGCATGAACATAATAAGCCGGCCGGATCGCTTTAGGCTCTTCTTTCTTATTGCCCTCACCTTGCTTGGCAGAGTCATCCAATAGGGGGGGTATTTCACCGGAAATAAGCACCTGGCCCGGTGCAACCGTATCTCCTTCCTTAATCAGCGGGTTGCCGTTTAAAACCAGCACTTCTTTAATCATCCCCGCTTTTGCCGCCACGATGTGGGACGGTCTCCGATCCTCCTCCTCAGGCACAATCCGCTCAGCCACTTCAATTGTCACTTTTGTGCCCTTGATATATACGCCTGTCCACGCCACAAGCGGGAGTCGTTCGAGAATCCTGGCTTCCACCTGCTCGGGTTCTATTTTCCACTTCGGCTTTCCTCTGGATAAGCCGGAATCGGCGGCGGCGCCAAGCACTTCCGCGGCAGTAAGCCGCTCGTTGCCCCTGACTTCTATGAACCACACGAAAGAAGAAAGAAAATAAAGTGTTCCCAGGAAGAAAACAAATCCCAGCGCCAGCGCTTTTCTACGCCGTATCCTGACAATACTAAAAGGCAGTCCTTTTCTGGATTCAATGCTGTAGCGGCAGCCGGTGCGCCTGGCGATATGCCGCAGCGGTTTCACGGCATGCAGCCGTACCTTGAGCAAGAAAGCGTTTTCCCCTGTTCTGGAAATATCCCAAAGGTAAATTCCCCTGCTGGCAGCCATATTAATAAATCTTTCAGGAGCCTTACCGGTGACTATTATTACTACATAACCGATGAAATATGACATTAGTTTAAAAAACATCATGGTCTTAACCCCCGTTAATCAAAACTCAAAGAACGGATTTTCCCTTCTATATGCAACTCGTCCGGCAGCAAATTACGCAGTATCAGATTCTCCCCTTTTATTGCCACCTCACCTTCACCGGTGGCTATCCGGACAGTATTCGCAGTATATTCGATTATCCCATGATGATTTTCGATTTGCAGCTGAACATTACCGAATAGAACAATTTTAGGCAAATCCAGCATCACGTCACCGGGTAATTCAAGGAATTCCGAGAACTGCCTTTTTAATTTCTTTCTCAAATCACGCCAAGCCAAAAAAATCCCCTCCTGCAAGATTTTATGCAAATAGAGGGGAATAGATTACTATTAAATGGAAAACAAACCAATCAAAAACATTAAGTATTCAGGAGTCAGGCGTCAGCATTCAGAATATTTTAAAACATCAAGCCTTTCTCTTATTACTCTTACTCTGATTCCTGTTTCCTGATTCCTGTTTTCTGTCTCCTTTTTTCTGACTCCTGACTCCTGAAGCAAAAACGCCCGGCACAATAGCCGGGCGTCTTGTTATCGGTTTATATTTATTAGTGAAATCTCCTTTTTCTCGCCGCTTCAGATTTCTTTTTTCTTTTAACGCTAGGTTTCTCATAATGTTCATGTTTTCTTGCTTCGGCCAATACACCGGCTTTCTGGCACGACCGTTTGAAGCGCCGGAGGGCGCTGTCAAGTGTTTCATTTTTACCAACCTTTACTTCAGCCACTATACTCTCCCTCCCTCCGCAATAACCATGGAGCCATAAACTCTATCTATATATGAAGATCTTACTATACGCGAAAACACTTTCTCATTATACAGCAGGGCATGTTGGCAGTCAACCAGTGATTTAAGCAGTGATTTAGGCATGTCCTAACGGGATTTTAGGGGCGTGTTTTAACCGGGAGGCCATGTTAGCGGTCTTCCTGCCAGGAGGTGATAGTGGATATGCATCACAAGCTGTTCCGCGTCACGGCCGCAGTTGCTGACCAGTCTAAAACCACGGTCGGCAAGCCCCAACTCACGGACAATACGTCCCGCCGCCAGCTGAATCCGGCCCATTATCTCAGCGTCTTCTTCTTTTAAATCAAAGAAGGTGGGAATGTGCTTTTTCGGAATTAACAACAGGTGGGCAGGCGCCTCTGGCTTAAGATCCTTAAATGCCATGACAAAGTCGTCTTCATACACAACTTCTGCAGGTATCTCCTTGTTAATAATTTTACAAAAAATGCAATCCTGCACTTAACCACCTCCTCCCTGGAGAGAAATGACATAAAAAAAGACATATAACATTATTATTATTCAACACCAAGAAAATAAATCCTGCTTAGCGCTCAAACAATCCTGCCTTTTATGGCGGCACCCCGGACTTCTTCAGCCTTTACTTTCACTATCGACCCAATCAGTTCCCTGCTCCCGGGAAAAAGCGCCCGCACGTAATTATCCGTGAGACCTTCATACAACCCGGCTTCTTCCTGATACTGCCGCTCAACCAGCACTTCCAGCACCTGTCCCAGCAATGAGGCAGCAAAGCCGGCCGCCATCTGGCCGCCCAGTCCGATTAGCTTGCGGCTGCGCGCTTCTTTAACCGCCGGTTCAATCTGGCCGGTAAAACCGGCCGCAGGCGTACCCGGGCGGGGCGAATATTTAAAAACATGCAATTTGCTAAACGAACTTTTCTTCAATAGCCGGTAAGTATTGTTATAACATTCATCTGTCTCTCCCGGGAATCCGGCCATCACATCAGTGGTCAGACCCAAACCGGGAATATTCTCCCGCAAAACATTCACCAGGCGGGTATATTCCCCGGCCGTGTAGCGCCTGCCCATTCTCCGCAGCACCTGATCATCGCCGCTTTGCAGCGGAATATGTAAATGCCGGCAAAAAACAGGGGAGCCGGCCAGAATTTCCACCAACTCCGGGGTAATATCATTTGGTTCTAGCGAACTCAGGCGCACTCTTGACAAACCCGGTATCAATACCAGCCTGTTCAACAGTCCGGCCAGGGTGACACCGTCCGCCAGGTCCTCACCGTAAGAGCCGGTGTGAATACCTGTAAGTACGATTTCCTTATATCCCGCAGCTGTCAGCTCGCGGGCCATTTCCAATATTCTTTCCGGGCGCCTGCTGCGCAGCGACCCTCTGGCATACGGAACAATACAATATGTGCAAAAATTATTGCAGCCGTCCTGAATCTTTAAGTAGGCGCGGGTTCTTTCCTGAAGAGGCAGCGCCGGAATCTCTTCAAACTCACCATCGTTTTCTAAACTGCTGACCGCATTTACAGGCATAAGACCCTTCTCCGCGGTTTCCACCAGTTCCACCAATTTTGTCCTGTCCTTCGTGCCTACCACCAGATCCACACCAGGTATCGCCAGGACCTCCTCCGGGGAAACCTGGGCGTAACAACCGGTGACGGCAATCAACGCGCCGGGATTGGTCCTGGCGGCGCGGCGGATCAATTGCCTGGACTTGCGGTCACCCAGATGTGTTACCGTACAAGTATTGATTATGTAAATATCAGCTTCTTCCTCAAATTCCACCAGGCGGTAGCCCCGATCACGGAAAGTCCCCGCCAGCACGGCTGACTCGTACTGGTTGACCTTACAGCCCAAGGTGGTTATGGCCACCCGTTCACCCTTCACTTAATCATCCCCCAAGATCGCCCCACTGGTAAAGAATCATCGTCAAAACAGCCAGACCCGCGGTTTCAGTGCGCAAGATCCGCGGCCCCAAAGTTACCGGGCGGACACCATGCAGCCGTGCGCGCTCCACCTCCCCGGCAGAAAAACCTCCTTCCGGACCGATAAAAACGTATATCTCCACCGGCGGCTTGCCGTACTGCAAAAAACCCTTCAACGACTCCGCTTTTTCCTCTTCCCACGGCATCAACGCCACAGCTTCCGCCGGCAAGGCGCCCAGCACCTGTTCCCAGCTTTTAGGCCCGCTGATTTCCGGGATATCCGGACGCCGGCATTGTTTAGCCGCTTCAAGGGCTATTCTCCGCCAGCGCTCCCACCGTTTAAGCTGTTTGTCCCCTTCCAGCTTAACCACCACCCGCTCGCTCAACAGAGGAATCAATCCATTCAATCCCAACTCGGTGCCTTTCTGAATGATTAAATCCATCTTGTCACTTTTGGGGATACCCTGCACCAAAGTAACCTTCGGCAAGTCTGGGGGCGCCGCGGCGAACTCCTTTTCAATCGTACAGGAAACATCTTTCTTGTCGACCTGTTCCAACACCGCCAAATACGATTTACCCTTCCCGTCAGACAAAACAATTCTACCACCGGCACCTAAACGAAGCACCTTGGCGATGTGGACCGCATCGGTTCCGCTTAAGACAACCCGGCCTTCTCTTATTTGATTTGGCGCCACGAAAAAATGGGACAGCTTCATCCTAACATTTCTCTCCCACAAAGGCCACCCAATGACCCTCACCCAACTGGTCGCGGACAGCCAGTCCGTACGCTTCCATGGCGGCGTGCACCTCTGCAGCGCGGCCGCGGATGATTCCCGAGGCGATCAATACGCCGCCCGGAACCAGCGCCCTTGAAGCGTACGGGGCTAAACTAATGATCACATCGGCGATAATATTCGACACGATCAGGTCGGCCTGACCTTCCACCAAGTCCAGCAGGTTGCCTTGAACAACACGGACTATTCCAGCGACCTGATTCCTGGCAACGTTTTCCAAAGCCACCCGGCAGGCTGTTTCATCCAGATCCGTGGCCGTCACCCGGCCGGCGCCCAGCTTGGCGGCGGCCACCGCCAGAATACCGGAACCGGTGCCCACGTCGTAAACCGTGGCGCCGCTGCGGACATGCCTCTCCAATAAACGCAGGCATAACAAAGTAGTGCTGTGCGTGCCGCAGCCGAATGCCATGCCTGGCTCCATTTCTATAACCAGATCGCCTTCTTTACGGTTCCACTCTTCCCAGCAAGGTTTGACCACCAGCCGTTGGCCCGCCCGCACCGGTTTATAGTAAGCGCGCCAGGCATTGGCCCAGTCTTCGTCGGCGACCCGGCGGGTGCTTACTTCCGGCGCCGGACTTAGCGCCAGCCGCTCTAAAGCCTGGCGGAAATCACAAAGCCTGCGGTCCAAATCCTGATCCGCCGGGAAATAAGACTTGACCAGCGGCCAACTGTGCCCGGACACTGTTCCGGGAATACCCCACTCATCAGGGTGGGTTTCCGCGGCATACCTGAGGATAACAGCAGGATCTTCAATAACCACGCCGCCGCTTTTCAACTCTTCGAATAATCCGGCCACCGCTTCAACCGTGCCGGGCAAAGTGCGAACAGTAATTTCCAGCCAGTCCACGCATTTATCTCCCTTGTTATTTTACCCCATAAAAGCATCTTTCATTTTTTCAAAAAAACTTTTATCGCCTGAAGCGTGCCGGCGCTCGCTGTCGATGCTGTTGAATTCTTTTAACAATTCCTTCTGCCTGTCATTGAGCTTGGTGGGAGTAATCACTTTAACTCGCACGTGCTGATCTCCCTGGCCATAACCGTTGATATGGGGGATACCTTTGCCTTTAATACGAAAAACAGTGCCTGATTGAGTGCCTTCAGGAATTTTTAACTTGGCTTTGCCGTTCAGAGTCGGGACATCTAACTCGTCACCCAGCGCCGCCTGGGCGAATGAAACCGGTATTTCACAAATCAAGTCATCGCCTTCGCGCTTAAAAACACGGTGCGGCTTGACGTGAATATATACATAGAGATCACCAGGCGGGCCGCCCCGCGAACCGGCTTCGCCCTCGCCCGCCAGGCGGAGGCGGGAACCGCTGTCCACTCCGGGCGGCACGTTGATCTTGATGCTGCGCGTCTTGCGCACCTGGCCGGTGCCCCGGCAGGTGGGACAGGGTTTGTCGATAATCTTGCCGGCGCCGCCGCAGCGGTCGCAAGTGCGCGACTGAACAACACGCCCGAAGGGAGTGTTCTGAGAATACTGCACTTGGCCCGCGCCGCCGCATGTCGGGCAGGTCTGGGGCTTGCTGCCCGCCGCCGCCCTGCTGCCGCCGCAGGTGCTGCAGGTTTCCACGCGCGGCACCTTTATCTCGCGCTCCATACCGAAAGCGGCGTCTTTTAAGCTAATTTCCATATCCGTCCGGATGTCGGAACCTCTTTCCGGGCCGGTGCGCCTGCGTCCGCCGCCACCAAAAAAAATATCAAAGATATCGCCAAAACCGCCTAAATCTCCAAAACCCCCGCCAAAGCCGCCAAAGCCCTGACCGTTGGCATCAGCGTGGCCAAAGTGATCGTAACCAGCCCTTTTATCAGGATCACACAAAACGACATAAGCTTCGTTGATCTCTTTAAACTTGGCCTCCGCGTTCTGGTCACCCGGATTTGCGTCCGGGTGATACTGGCGCGCAAGTTTACGGTAAGCTTTTTTTATCTCGTCAGTGGTCGCATCTTTGGATACGCCAAGTACCTCATAGTAGTCACGCTTAGCCATCTATCCACCACCTTAATATACTAAAACAAAGGAAAGGGGAACCGAAATTCCCCTCAAAAGGTTTCCTTAACTTATATATTATAATATAAAAATTATATTGGCTATTTTTTTATTTATCTTCCTTTACTTCAAAATCCGCGTCCACCACATTATCTTTATCGCCCTGGCCGCCGCCACCGGCGTAGCCGGCGCCGGCGCCGGCATTACCGGCTTGTGCCTGATCCTGACCGGTATTTTGGTACATAGAAGCAGTCAGTTCATAAAGCGGTCCGGTGATAGCTTCCAGTTTCGCTTTAATGGATGCTATGTCGCCGCCCTTCATGGCTTCTTTTAATTCGTCAGTGGCCTTCTGCAATTTTTCAACGGCGGCCGCGTCGGCCTTATCCTTGAAGTCCTTAATAGTTTTTTCAGCCTGGTAGACCATACTGTCGGCCTGGTTGCGGGTCTCCACTTCTTCTTTGCGTTTGGTGTCTTCCTCGGCGTATTTTTCGGCGTTCTTCACCATTTGATCAATTTCTTTATCGTTCAGGTTAGTGGAGGCGGTTATGGTCATACTCTGTTCCTTGCCTGTCCCCATATCCTTGGCGGACACGTTGACAATACCGTTGACGTCAATATCGAATTTTACCTCGATTTGCGGCACACCCCTGGGCGCGGGCGGAATACCGGTGAGGGTGAAACGGCCCAGCGTCTTGTTGTCCCCCGCCATCTGGCGCTCGCCTTGGAGTACATGTATCTCAACCGAAGTCTGGCCGTCCGCCGCAGTGGAAAAGATCTGGCTCTTGGCGGTGGGGATGGTCGTGTTGCGGTCGATCAGCCTGGTAAATACCCCGCCTAATGTCTCAATACCGAGGGAAAGCGGCGTCACATCCAGCAGCAGCACATCCTTAACCTCTCCCCCCAGGACTCCTCCCTGAATAGCGGCACCCAACGAAACACACTCGTCCGGGTTAATCCCTTTATGCGGCTCCTTGCCCAAATACTTGCGTATGGCTTCCTGCACCGCGGGTATTCTGGTTGAACCGCCCACCAATAGGATCTTGTCGATGTCCTTGGGCTGCAACCCGGCGTCGGACATGGCCTGGCGGGTAGGGCTCATCGTCTTCTCGATCAAATCGGCGGTCAATTCTTCAAATTTAGCCCTGGTTAAATTTACGTCCAAGTGTTTGGGCCCGCCGGCGTCGGCGGTGATAAAAGGCAGATTGATATTGGTGGTGGCAACGCCGGACAGTTCGATTTTAGCCTTTTCGGCTGCTTCATTCAAACGCTGCATAGCCATCTTATCGTTGCGCAGGTCTATTCCGGTTTCTTTTTTAAACTCGTCCGCCAGAAAATCAATAACCCGCTCGTCAAAATCATCGCCGCCCAGGCGGTTGTTGCCGCTGGTCGCCTTAACTTCAAACACGCCGTCGCCCAGTTCCAGAATGGAAACGTCAAAAGTGCCGCCGCCCAAGTCAAACACCAGCACCGTCTGCTCTTCTCCCTTATCCAAACCATAAGCGAGCGCGGCGGCTGTAGGTTCGTTGATAATCCTGAGCACTTCCAGGCCGGCGATCTTGCCCGCGTCCTTGGTCGCCTGGCGCTGGGAGTCACTGAAATAAGCCGGCACCGTGATGACAGCCTGATCGACTTTACTCCCCAGGTAAGCTTCGGCGTCTGATTTCATTTTTTGCAGAATCATCGCCGATATTTCTTGCGGGGTATAGTTTTTACCGTCAATCTTTACTTTGTAGTCGGTCCCCATGTGCCGTTTTATTGAACTAACAGTACGTTCCGGGTTGCTGACAGCCTGGCGTTTGGCCACCTGCCCCACCAGTCTTTCACCGTTTTTTGAGAATCCGACCACGGAAGGAGTTGTTCTGGCCCCTTCGGCGTTGGGTATTACTACCGCTTCCCCACCTTCCATAACAGCCACACAGGAGTTGGTGGTACCCAGGTCAATACCTATTATCCTAGACATATCAATTATTAACCTCCTGATAATTTTATCTTTATTATTAAAGTCCCATGCTAAATTTATTAAGATGATTTGGCAACTTTGACCATAGCCGGCCGGATTACCTTTTCTTTTAAATAATAACCGCGTTGAAATTCCTCAATTACCGTATTGTCCGGGTGTTCATCGGATTCTGCCTGCAGCACCGCCTCGTGCTTTGCCGGATCGAACTGCTCACCAACAGCTGGAATAGCCGCCAGCCCTTCGGCTTGCAGAACATCCTGCAGCTGCCGGTAAATCATTTCCACTCCGGCTTTATAACTCTCAATGGATTGACCTTCCGCCGCCAGAGCCCTGCCGAAATTGTCCAGCACCGGCAGCAACGCCACGATCAGCTGCTCGGAGGCATATTTAAAGAATTCTTCTTTCTCCTGGCGGGTTCTCCGCCTGTAGTTCTCATAGTCGGCCTGCACCCTGGCCAGGCGGTTGTAATAATCATCGGCGCGCGTCTTTTGCTCTTCCAATTGCGACCGTAAAGAGGCTAACTCACCATCCCCGTTTTTCTCCTCAATTGTGCCCGCGTCCTCCGCTACCGGGCCGTCGTCTGTTCCATTTTGCTTCGTTTCACCAGGTTCCACTTCCGGCTGATTTATTTTTACTTCCAGGTTCTCTTTAAATTCTTCTTCATGACTCACCTTACCCACACCTCGCAAAAAAGTATTCTCATTCTCCCATTCTGTCTTTTGACTACTGACTACTGCATAATCATTGATTAACGATGTCTTTATCGTGCATATCTTTTTCTTCCCGTTTTTTAATGATCGTGTCTATTCTCAAGATGGCTTCGGCCACTTCACCGGCCGCTTTCAGGGCATAGATTTTCACATTGGCCGGATCAACAACGCCCAGTTCATCCATATCGGCAACTTGCCCGCTGTCACAGTCAACCGCAAGGGAATGCTTGCCTGTTTCCACCTGGGCGGCAATGACGTCGCCCAGCTTCTCCAGCGGGTTGAATCCGGCGTTGGCCACAATTTGCGCCATGGGCCGCTTCAAGGCTTCAACCACGCAATCCACCCCGTATGCAGCCATTCCCCTGATCCCTTCTCTTACCTTCTCCACCTCGCGCGCCACCGCCAGTTCCATGGCCCCCCCGCCGGGGACCACACCCCCCTTGATAGCGGACTGGACGGAAGAAGCGGCGTCCTTGGCGATGCGCTCCCTTTCGCCGACCACCTCCGACGTGGCCGCGCCCACCAGCACGGTTGCCATGGGCTTTCCTTTGCCGCCCATTACCCATACCTGTTCCAGCTTTTCATCGCTGTACACCCTATCGGCGTAACCCAGGCATTTTTCCAGCTCATCAACCGCCTTTTTCAGGCCGGTGCGCTTGATCATTCTCGCGCCCGTCAGTTCCGACGCCTTGCGCAGTTCCTTGTTGGACACCCGCTGGACAACCATTATGCCATTGTCCGTGAGAATCTCTTCAGCCGCGTCGTCCACTCCGCGATCGACCAGAACCAGGCCAACTTGCAGGCCGGCTATTTTATTAATGTTATCTTTAAATTCAGCTTGTAGTTGCAGGTAACGGCTAAATCCCGCTTCGGTCCCTAAAGCCTCGTCTTCAATTTCCTCCGGCTCAAGGGCATCGTCAATCACCAGCACTTTTACCCGTTCCAGTTCCTTGGGCATCTGGCGGTTCATCCGCTCCTTGTTGATAATAACGCCCATAAAAACTTGATTTTCCGCCCCTTCTTCGGCAATAATAGTATCGGAAAATTTAAACGTGGGATCATCCCTGAGTTTGTCCTCACCTACCAACACCGCCGCCCGCACCACCAGATCGGCGATATCCCCATGCTCTCGTCCGGCCACCAGCGCCACCTGCCGGACCGCCGGGTCGCTTAGTCCTTCAACCGGGCGGGCTTGCTCAGACATTGCTTCAAGAGCTCTTTTCAAGCCGACACGCAATCCTTCAATTACCCGCGCCACGGGCACCCCTTTGGCAACCTGCTCAAAGCCGGCGCTGACCAGCGCTCCCGCCATCACCGTGGCCGTGGTGGTGCCGTCCCCGATCTCCTCCTGCTGCGCCTTGGCTATGTTAATCAGCATCCGCGCAGCGGGGTGATTGGCTTCCATCATTGTTAGTATCGTCACGCCATCGTTTGTTATTACCACATCTCCAAATTTATCAACCAGCATGGTGTCCAGCCCCTTGGGCCCCAGGGTGCCTTCCACCGCTGACGCGATGGCCCGGATGGCATTGGAGTTGGTCATCAGGGCGGCCAGCTTTTCATCTACCTCAGAACCGGAAATTGCTTCCTTCTTTAAGCTCAAACAGGGTTCCCCCTCACTTTCGCACGCCCTGGATCATCCGCTCCAGAGTCCGGGAAAGGTATTTTGTCAAATAATCAACGACACTTACCACTTTGGCGTATTCCATCCTGGTGGGTCCCAGCACTCCAAGAGAACCCATCTTGCGGCCACGCACAGTGTAAGGGGCGGAAATCATGCTGCATTCTCTCATATCCCACTGGTCGATTTCCCCGCCGATCCGCACAGTCACACCCTCATCCTCGCCCCCGCCTTCCAGGATATCGCAAAGAAGTTTCTCTTGTTCCATGATGCTCAGCATGGTCTTAATCTTTTCCACGTTGTGGAATTCAGGCTGATTTAACATATTAAATACCCCGCCGAGGTATATTTTATCCTCGAATTCAAGCGTCAGGCTATCTTGGATTAATTCCATGACTATGTCCAGAACATTTTTATGCCTGGCGAGTTCGGAATAAATTTCTTTGATTAGATTCAATTTAATGCTTTTCATGGTAAGACCTTGAAGCTTGTCGTTCAGCACCCTGGATATCGTTTCCATGTCCAAAGCGGTGATGCTCTCCGGTATCTCGATCATCCTGTGCTGCACAGCGCCGTTATCCATAACGGCGATTACCATGGCCCGGGACTGATGCATATATACAATCTGGACATGTTTCAGACTGCTGATGCCAATGCGCGGCGTCAGCACCATCGCGGTATAATGAGTCAATTGGGAGAGAAGCAGGCCTGTTTTATGAATCACCTGCCCGACATCTCTCACCTTGGCTCTATATTCCCGCCTGATTAACTCTTCTTCTTCCTTCGATAATTCCTGCTTTCTCATTAAAAAGTCAACATAATAACGGTAGCCGAGTTCCGACGGAATACGGCCGGCCGAGGTGTAAGGCTGTTCGATAAACCCCTGATCCTCCAGGTCTGCCATTTCATTGCGTATTGTAGCCGGGCTTACCCCCAGCTTGTATTTTTTGGCGATGGTCCGGGAACCGACTGGCTCAGCGGTGGCAATGTAGTCGTGAACGATAGCTAACAGTACCTTTTGCTTACGGTCTTCCATTACTTTGCCGGACCTCCTTCTTGTTAGCACTCTACGTTATTGAGTGCTAAAAACCTCTAAATAAAAAATAGCACTACTATAACGAATTGTCAAGGGAATTGGTGAAAAGTATGCAAATATTTTACTAATAATGGCTGCATACAAATTCTTTAAAAACTTCATTGCCGAGCGGCAGGCCTTTTGCTGTGAGGCGCAAGTATCCGTCCGCGAGTTCAATCAGCCCGGCTTCCCGCAAAGAAGCTATTTCCACCCGGTAGATGTCCTCCGCCCGCCGGCCGAAACGGTGGTAAAAAGCTTCCAGGTGAACTCCCTTGAGCAGCCGCAAGCCCAGAAACATGGTCTCGGCCATCTCATGCCGGACGATTGCGGCATCTCTTGCTGCCACCGGCAATTTCCCCTGGGCAAGACTGCCGGCGTAGCCCTTTATAGTGGAATCATTGGCGAAACGTTCACCCCGCAGGTAAGAATGCGCGGCCGGCCCGATGCCCAGGTAAGACTGATTAAGCCAATAATTCAGATTGTGAACCGACTCCCGGCCTGACCGGGCAAAATTGGAAATCTCATAATGAACATAGTCCCGCCCGGTCAAATAATCAATTGCCGTCTGATACATGAACAGTTCCAGCTCTTCAGAACAAGGCTCAAGCCCGCCGCTGGACACCGCCTGTTCCAGAGGTGTTCCCGCCTCCAGTTGAAGCCCATAGGCCGCTATGTGCTCCGGACCTAGAGCAGTAGCCTGGTCCAGTGATTCCAACCAGTCTTCTCCGGTTTGCCCCGGAATTCCGTAGATCAGGTCCAGATTCAGGTTTTCAAACCCGGCCTCCCTGGCCGCGCGGACAGCCCCGGCGGCTTCGGCGGCGGTATGGACACGCCCCAGCACCGCCAATATGTTATCCTGAAAAGCCTGCACCCCCAGGCTGAGCCTGTTCACCCCACCCTTCCGCAGCAGCGCCAGGGACCTGCGGCCAACCGTTCCCGGATTAGCCTCCACAGTTATCTCACACCCCGGCGGCAAGTGGAAATTTTTATTTACCTTTTCCAACACGGAAAGCAATTTTTCAACCGGCAGGCAGGTAGGTGTCCCGCCGCCGATAAAAACACTGGTGAGTATTTTATCATGTTCCGGTAAAATACCGCCATACATTTCTATCTCCTTAAACAAAGAATCCAGGTAGATTCCGGCTGCCCCTTTCGTATAAGGATAAGAAATAAAATCGCAATAACGGCACTTTCTAACACAAAACGGAACATGGATATATAAACCAAGGGTCATTGTCCGGACACCTCTAGTCGTTCAGAAGTCAGAATTCAGGAGTCAGAATTCAGAATAATTCGGGACAGTAAACCATTTTTTTATTCTGAATCCTGGCTCCTAACTCCTGACTACTTTTCAATGCTTAAGACCGCCATAAAGGCCTCCTGCGGTATTTCGACATTGCCAACCTGCTTCATCCGCTTTTTGCCTTCTTTTTGTTTCTCCAGCAGCTTGCGTTTGCGGGTGATGTCTCCGCCGTAGCACTTGGCCAGCACATTCTTACGCACCGCTTTCACTGTTTCCCGGGCGATAATACGGTTGCCGATGGTGGCTTGAATCGGGACTTCAAAGAGGTGGCGCGGAATCAGCCCCCGCAGTTTTTCCACCAGCTGACGGCCCCGGTAATAAGCCTTATCATCGTGAATGATTACAGAAAGAGCGTCAAGCACTTCACCGGCAATCATGATATCCAGCTTAACCAGGTTTGATTCCTTATACCCGGACAACTCGTAATCAAGCGAGGCGTAGCCCCTTGTCCGCGACTTGAGTTGATCGAAGAAATCAAAAATAATCTCACTGAGCGGCAGGTTATAAGTCAAAATGACCCGGCCGGCGCTCATATATTCCATGTCGGCGAAAGTGCCGCGCCGCTCCTGGCACAATTCCATCACCGCGCCTACATAATCTTTCGGACACATGATGAGCGCCCTGACAAAAGGTTCCTCAATTATTTCCACTTTGCCGGCCGGCGGCATTTTGCTGGGGTTGTCGATTTCCATTACTTCCCCGGCAGTGGTGGTAACCCGGTAAACGACGTTCGGTGCGGTGGTAATCAAGTTCAGGCCGTACTCGCGCTCAAGCCGCTCCTGGATAATCTCCATGTGCAACAGGCCCAGAAAGCCGCAGCGAAAGCCGAAACCCAACGCCTCGGAAGTCTCCGGTTCATATAGCAAGGAAGCATCGTTTAGCTTGAGCTTTTCCAGCGCGTCTTTCAGATCGTCATATTGTATGTTGTCCACGGGGTATAAGCCACAGTAAACCATCGGGGTGACCTTGCGGTAGCCGGGCAGCGGCACCGCAGCCGGGCGCCGGGCGTCCGTAACCGTGTCCCCTACCCGGCAGTCCTTGACGTTTTTTATGCCGGCAGCGATAAAACCCACCTCGCCGGTGCGCAGTTCACCGACAGAGAGGAGAGTGGGGCGGAATATTCCCGTTTCACTCACCTCAAACTCCCTGCCGGTAGCCATCATCTTAATCTGCATACCCTTAGTTACTATGCCCTCCATGACGCGAATATAGGCGATAACTCCCTTATAGGGATCGTAGTGGGAATCGAAAACCAGCGCCTTTAAGGAAGCCCCGGTCTGACCACCGGGCGGGGGTATTTTAGCCACAATTTGTTCAAGAATATCCCTAACACCGGTCCCGCTTTTAGCGGAAGCCAATATGCAGTCCGAAGCATCCAGACCGATCACATCTTCGATTTCCTGCTTCACTCTTTCCGGGTCCGCGCCGGGCAGGTCAATTTTATTAATGACAGGGATTATTTCCAGGTTGTGATCCATGGCCAGGTAAACATTGGCCAGCGTCTGGGCTTCGATTCCCTGGGCCGCGTCCACCACCAGCAGCGCGCCTTCACAGGCGGCCAGACTGCGGGACACCTCGTAGGAGAAGTCCACGTGGCCGGGGGTGTCAATCAGATTCAACTGGTATTCCCGGCCGTCCCCGGCCAGGTAATTCAAGCGCACGGCCTGCATCTTGATGGTAATGCCCCGCTCCCGCTCCAGGTCCATCTGGTCCAGCACCTGGTTGGTCATCTCCCGCTCGCTCAAGGCGCCGGTATATTCCAGCAGCCTGTCCGCCAAGGTGGACTTGCCGTGGTCAATATGAGCAATTATGCAGAAATTACGGATTCTATCTTTTTCCCACTCTATCAAAAAACTTCACTCCTTATTTCAAGCACAACTATATTATTATATCACCGGCGGAAATGGGCGGCAATTACCAAGGACTTCCCCCATTGAGGAAGTCCTTTATTTATATTAATTATTCATTATTAATTAACTCAATAATGTTATGTCAAATACGTGGCACTATTTAACAGACCGGCCCTGTTTTCTACGCCGATCTTTTGCAATATGTTCCGATTTGGTAATATTCAGTATTCAGATTTATATATTTTTAAAGCAATCCGGATACAGGATCCGTCCGAGCGCGGTAATGCCGTCCAATAACCGCATGGTGGGGCGTGATACCACCGCTTCGTCTACCAGGTAAACCTGATGTTCCCGGACGGCCTTGATGACCTGGTAACCGGGCCGCAGGTATATTTCTTCCTCCCTGACCTTGTTCATTTCACCTTTTTGCGCAATGTACACGTCAATATCCCGGGCACTGGCGAGAAGCCGTTCCTGACCATAGGAGGCTATGGTGCTGCCCTGTTTAACCGCGGGCGCGTCCGCCGCCACGTTGACGGCGCCGGCCTTTTCCAGGACAAAAGCGGCATTGGAATCCGGCGTGCAGGTGGTTATGTCCTTGGTCGTCTCAAAGAACACTTTTTTTCGCTCCTGCCAGGGTACCCCGGCCACTAATTCCTCAACCGTCTTTAGGCGGCTGTTGAATTCGGCTGCCAGCCCAGCGGCTTCTTGCTCCTTACCGGTCAGCCGACCCAGTTTTTGCAGGTACAGAAGAAATTGATCAATGTTCTCCGGGTACAGAACCGCGACGGGAATACCGGCCATCTCCAATTTTGCTATAAAATCCGGGTAATTGTTGGCTATGAAAGTCCTGGCAAGCACCAAGTCCGGCCCGGCCGCTATGATCTTTTCAGCGTCTTCCCGGAAGCTGTAGGAGGGTTTTGCCAGGGCGGCCGGCGGGTAGGTCTCGCTGTCGGACACCCCGATAATCTCTTCGTCCAGCCCGAGGGAAAAGAGATTCTCCGTATGCGCGGCGTAAAGCGAGATGATCCTCCGGGCCGGTTCCTCCAACCTGACCTCCTTGCCCAGGTCGTCCACCACCACCAGGTTGTCGGGCGCCGGAGCAGTCCGGGTTTGGCCGCATCCGGCCAATGCGGCACTCAGGGTAATGATAAAAAAAATAAACATCATTCCGGATCTCTTCATTCATCTTTCTCCTTTCATCCCGAATCGGGCAGCAAAGTTAAATGATACCTGCCGGTAACCGGATGTTTGTCTATCTCCACTTGCACATTAAAAATCTGCTTGATCACTTTTTCGTTAAAAACAAGGTCTCCGGGACCTTCGCAAGCTACCTGCCCTTTTTCCATGTATATAAAATAATCGCAGAACATCCCGGCAAGGTTCAAATCGTGCAGCGCGGCAATGACCGTCACGCCTTGCCTCGTGTTCAACCTTTTAATCAGTTTAAGCAAATCTATCTTGTGGGAAATGTCCAGATTTGACGTAGCCTCATCCAAAAACAGCACTTGCGGCGTCTGGGCCAGGGCGCGGGCCAGAATCACCCGCTGGCGCTCCCCGCCGCTCAGGCTGGTAACGGCCTTTTCGGCATAGTCCAAAACCCCGCAATGTTCCATACAGCTGTAAACAATCCCCAGGTCTTCGTCAGTAAGCCTGCCCAGCCGGCCCAGGTGGGGTTTGCGCCCCATCATGACAACTTCCAGCACGGTAAAGGGAAAGTTGATGGAGCAGTCCTGGGGCACAACGGCGAAACTGCGGGCAATATGCCGGCGGCGGTAAAACCGCAGCTCCCTGCCCTGCCAAAAGACACGTCCGGCGGAAGGCTTCAGCACCCCGCACATAACGTTGATCAGGGTGGTCTTGCCGCTGCCGTTGGGCCCGAGCACGCCGTAAAAGCCCCCTTCCCGGATGTCCAGGCTGACTGTCTGCAGGGCGGGGTGCTTTCCGTAACACAAAGTCAAGTTGTCGGTCTTGATCAGCACCGTTTTTTCCAAAGTGTCCTCCTAAAACATCTGGCTTTTTGCCCTCATTTTGAAAATATAGCAGAAAAATGGCCCACCGAGCAGGGTGGTCAGGACCCCCACCGGGATTTCCGTGGCCAGCAGGTTTCTGGCGATGGTATCCGCTCCGCTTAGCAACAGGGCCCCTCCCACCGCTGATACCGGGATCAGGATCCGGTGATCAGGCCCCACCAGCATACGCATCAGGTGAGGGACGATCAGCCCCACAAAGCCGACGATGCCGGAAACCGAAACGCAGGCTGCGGTAATCAAAGAGCAAGTGACCAGGAGGATGGTAATGACTTTGCCGTCATCGACCCCCAATTGTCTGGCCGCATTGCTCCCCAGGCTCAGGACATTGAGGTCGTCGGCGTAATAGCAGCAGATCAAAAGGCCGGCCAAGACCGGGAGCAGGCATAAAAAAACGTGATGCCAGCCCCGGGAGGCAAAGCTTCCCATCAGCCAGAAGACAATTGAGCCGACTCCTTCGCCGGCCATACTCTTCAGAAAACTGATGGCCGCAGAAAGTATGGCGCTGACAATAACCCCCGCAAGGATCAGGTTGGTGACCGCCAGGGTGCCGTTAACCAGGGCGAGCCCGTATACGGCTCCCAGAGCCAGAAGAGCCCCTGCCAGGGCAAACAGGGGCACTGTCAGCATACCCAAGCCGCCGGGCAGGAAGATGCCGAAGAATATGGCCAGAGCGGCCCCGAAAGCCGCGCCGGTGGATACGCCGAGGGTATAGGGGTCGGCCAGGGGGTTCATTAGGAGCCCCTGGAAGACTGCCCCGGCGGTGGCCAAACCGGCCCCCACCAGGACAGCAGTCAAGATCCTGGGCAGCCTGATCTCCAGTATTACCGCCCGGTGGATATCGTCCAAACCGGCAAGCGCCGTGCCGTCGGCGGTCAAAGATGAAAAAATGATTCTGGCTATCTCCCAGGGCGGTATTTTAATGACGCCCGAGCCAGTAAAGATCAGACAGCCGGCGGTCAGGAGCACAGCCAGGACAAGTAAGACAAGCAGCCTTTGCTTTTCCTTTTTTCGTTGGACCAGAATTAATTTGCTTTGCATTTGAACCTTTCATTTATTTGTTAAATATATTGATGTTGCCGTCGGCATCCCAGTTAACCGAATAGCCAAGTCGCTTGCTGAAAAAGGACAGCGGAATCATCGTCGAGCCGTTGTTGGCTGCCTGGCATTCGGCATCCAACGCGGTTTCCACGCCGTTTACCAGCGCATAGCCGCTGCCGGGCCGGAAGGACACCGTCAGGCCACTTTTTTCAGCCACTGCCGCCCCCTCGTTTTCATCCCACGAAACACTAAAGCCCATGGCTTCAAAGGTTGGTCTCATCTGGGCCATGATAAAATCACCATCGGCGCGCGGGGGCTCGCTGTAGGCAATTTTTTCACCGTTAACCCGCACTTCCGCGTCCTTCAGGCTTTTCTCATCCAATTCCGCCATAGCCGCGGCCAGGTGTTTTACGAATATATCCACGATTGCTTTGTTCTCCAGAAGCCCCTTGAGCTGGGTATCGGTTTCATATCCGAGTCTGTTCAGCTGGGATTTCCAGGAGTCCTCCTCATCGCCGTCCAGGTCGTTCAGGGCATGGTCGCCGGCAATGTTCATAAAGGGTATCAAGGTTGCTCTTTTAACTCCGGACGCCGCCAGGTCTTTCTTCACTTCCTCCAGGCTGGGATAGCCTTCCACCGTGCCTAAAAACACATTCTTATACTCGTGCCGCAAAATATCGTTAAGCTTCCCGTAAGCGGAAGCGGAAGGGTGTTCGCTGCCGTGTCCCATCAGGACCACGGCGTTCGATGCGGTATCGGCGGGAAACTGGGAAGCGATGGCCTCCGACGCATCAACATAGTCCGCGTGGTGATAGAGAAGGGGTCTGCCCAGGGACATTTTCCTGGGGCCAAATTCACCCTCCGGCGTCTGAAGCGTCAGAAAACTGTTGACGACCTCCAGGAGATCGCTATATTCCTGTCCCGGGAAAATATGGTCCGACTGCACCACAACTTTCCCGTAACCCTCCGCTCTCAACTTGGACAATGCGGTGAAGGGAGCGTCGACAATCCGTCCGCCCCGCTTGGCTATTTTATCCCTGATGAGTTTTGAGGTGTAGGCCCAACGCACTTCAACCCCGGGGAAAGCATCCTTGACAGCTTGCTCCAGGTTGTTGTATGCCGGCATTGCGGACTGGACGCCTGTCCCGAAGGTAACCAGCAGAATGGCCTTTTTTTCTTTTTCGCTCTCTCCGGCCATCGCCGGCGCCACAGACAATAATACCAGGGAAACAATGAATATACCCATGATAAGCCTTTTGATACCTTGCATAAAGTCTCTCCTCCCTAACTCTGTTTAATATTGGTAAATTATTTAAATATTAACTAGGGAGGAAATATTGATTTTGCCAGGTACAACCCCAACACCCCCTTATCCGCGTAAGGTCCAACGCTGGGGAAAACAGGCAGGTTTCCTGGCTCCGGTTCATCGCTTGCCTTACGCCTTCCCGGGCAAAACCCAGTGGCAAAAGAGGGGGGGACATTCCTTCGTGAAATCGTCGAGGAAAAAGGAATTTCCCCAAAACCGAAGGTTTGCTCCTTCATTAAGTAAGACAGCTCTCCGTTACAGTGGCGGGACCGCGCCGGATTCACACCGGCTTCCCTTTTAACTCCCGTCCATCACAGGACGGGGCACCTGTTTTCCTAACTAAAAAAAATGAACGCCTTATCTCACATCACATAAAGCTGCAACTGCCGCCATTATCAAAGCTGCTCTTGGCTGGATGAAGTTTAAGTTTGTATTTCTTAAAACTTAGTATTAAAAAATGTTTCAGGGTAAAGGATTATTGGAACCCTGGCAAGGAGGACTTAATGAGGGCAGTATATCGAAAATTCAGGTATAGGGATGTAGAAAAACCCGGCTTTTCCGTAAAAGCCGGGTTTTAAAAGGCCTCACACCTTTATATATAGCACCCTCTAAGCACAAACCTTTCCACGGAAGGCAATACTTAATTTTGCCCAGGCAGGTATCCTGACTCGTGGCTCAAAGCGCATCTCCCGCCTTCCCAGGCTATCAAAAACCAGTGGCATTTTGGGAACTGCTCCCCACTTACAGTGGCCGGACCGTCCGGGATTCACACCCGGTTCCCTTTTCATCCCCGATATACCGGGGATACCTAAACAATTATTTAATTAAAAGTATACTAACACCGTTTAACTGCTTTGTCCACCATGCTTTTGAAAAAATATTCAGCCATGAACTAAAATAACCCCTGCCAAGGGGTTACCGTTTGTTTTCATCAATATCTTCTCTTATCTTTAGCCCTTTTTCCGGACGCTTTCAAAAGGCAGGGTCTGGAACCAATGTTCTAATCCTTTTTCTATCTGAAGCACGCGTGGTATAATATCTGAGAGGAACTTGTCCCGGAATGCTGCGGCGTTATTATTAGAGGACATTAAGATTTCGCCGCATTTGTTTTCAATAAGGCGGTAATATTTATCCGGCCTTTTCACAACAAGGTTTTCCCCCATGATTTCCAAACGATAAACGTCTGCTCCCGCGTTTTCAAACCGGATAGCCTGTACCGGTACATCAGGTGCGACGATTTCGTTAAAATTGGCCAGCGTGTAAGCGCTTCCTATAGCTACTGCAGCAATTGACATTAAAACTACGCACTTATATTTTGTCCAGGTCACGATATCACCTTACTCTCTTCCATAATCACCCGGGCTACCGCATCTGCAAACAGAACCGCTGAGCGTACCGCCTCTTCCACTGAATTTTTTGACGTGCCTATTTCCACCAGCACCGCGTGAGGGTGAAGATACTGGTTATAATTGCTGGTCTTCACTCTGACACCCAGGGAAAGCCCCGGATACATCTTATTTGTTTCTGCCGAGAGCTTTGCAGCGAAGGCATAGTTCGACGACATGCGGGCGCCGGTGATGAAAAGAAGCGGCGCCACGTTCTCACCGTTAATTTTCACCAGACTTTGCTCACGCGATTTCGCGGCGTCGCGGTGAATGTCAAAAACAACCCTGGCCTCAGGGTTGGCGGCCAGCATTTCCTTTAAGGTTTTTTCCGACTCAAGATAGGAAGCGTTATAGTCGGCATCATGAATACGGTCCGAGCGCGCCACTTTAATGCCGTACTTGCTCTCCAGGGTTTCCTGCAACGCCGCGGCCACGGTCACAATTCCGCCTTGCCTGCCGTCCAGCCTTTCTGCCCGGTCAGTCATGCTGTATGTCTCTCCGGTGTGCGTGTTATAGATTATCACCAGAATTTCTCCAGGCAGCGTGGAGGTTTGAGCCGCCGGAGCATTGTCAACCGGATGAGCGCCACCTGACCTGCTTACAGCTACCGCTCCCGGCGGCGCCGACATAACCAGCACCGGCATTTGTGATTTTAAAACCGCGGCAGGACTGCTCATATCAACCCGGACAACAACACCCAGGGAATCCAGCAGCGATTGGGACAGGCTGCCGGAGCAGGAATCCTCTTCAAAACCGCTCCAGCACAGCACCGGCAGGGCGCCTTGAAGTATTTTCAACGGTTCACGCTGGTAAAAAACCGCTATGACTCCTTCCGGTATTTTATCCACGGTTTCTTTGAGCGCAGTCAAGGCTGCAGCGCCTGTTATCCGGGAAAATAATAACAGCAGCATTGACAGCAATCCGGCGAGGGCGATAAATCTGCAGACGTGATCAATGCGCGCGTAGCGGAACCGGGCGGCGTGCACCGGGTACATAAAAACCCCCCCCTCCAGGAATCGTCCATTAATTCTATGTTCCGGAGGAAGGGTTTATGAAGGTCGTCTCTGTTAACGTATGACAGTCGGTACAAAAGCATCAATAAGTCCGACAATAAATGCGGAAATCAACGCGCCGAGCAGATTCACACTGAGCAGCGTAGGAATAATAAACTGCGCCAGGTAAATTACCACTGCCGCCGTAATAAAACCGACAAGACCCCTGTTTCTGGGAGAAATACGTTCACCCAGGAGGGCTTCAGCGATGTAACCCAGTACGGCAATCACCACCGCCGCAATTAAAGCCCCGACGAACCCTCCGCTCACCACGAAGCCGGGTGAGAGCCAGCTTACTACAATTAAAACAAGTGCTGAAACGACAAACCTGATTACTAATCCGAGCCATTGCATCCTCAAATCACCCCCTATCTTATTCAATTACCTGTATTTTTGCCCGAAATTTGAAAGTATATACCAGTCGCGCTTGCATTTTTTCACCACGCATGGTAAAATTGGTCCCGTTGGGGGGTGAGGATAAACATGCCGAACATTAAATCAGCAGCAAAAAGAGCCGAAATTATCCGTTTACGGACATTACGCAACACACGGATCAAATCGGCGCTGCGCACTACTATCAGAAAGTTCGAAGGAGCCCTGGGCGCAACCAATGCTGAAGAAGCCGGCACAAAGCTTCGCAATGCCGTGAAAGCAATTGACAAAGCCGTAACAAAAGGCATTTTACATAAAAATGCAGCGTCACGCAAAAAATCACGTCTGATGAAGAAATTCAATAAACTGATGGGTTAAACGGAAAAACCACCCTATGCGGTCAAGGGTGGTTTTATTGTTCGCACCTGAAACAGGACTACAGGCAAAGTTTTAACAAATACGTCTCAATCGCCGGGTAAAACTCCTGCCGCCCGGTTTTTACCGCTGACTCCAATTCCGACAGGGATTCAAAAACGCCAATTAACAGGTTCTGCTCAAAATTGCGACATTGCGTGGCAATTTTTTTATAAACAAATGGCTGTATTTTTAGCCTTCCGTAGATTTCCCGGGCCGGACAGCCCCGCCCGGTTAAGTCGCTCACCTGCAGCAGCAGGCGGAACTGCCTGGTGATCATCGCCAGCAAGCGGAGCGGAGGTTCTTTCGCCGCCAGCAATTCTTTTATGCCTGCCAGCGCTTCCCCGCATCGCTTGCCGCCGATCGCATCGACAATGGCAAAAATATTGTCATCCACTCCGGGCGTGGACACCCGGCGCACATCCGTCAGAGTGATCACTTCGCGCCCGGCTGTGTAGTTGATTAACTTGTCCAGTTCCATTACCAGATTTTGCAGCGACGGGCCAACAGACTCCAGGAAAGCGTCTCCCGCTCCCGTTTCGAATTTTTTGCCGGCCGCGCCGGCTTTTTGCGCCAGCCAGCGGCCCAGTTCCGCCTTTTTGAGGAAATTAAAATCGATTGCCCGCCCGTTCTTTTTAATTAAACGAAATATTTTTTTGCGCTTATCCACCGGCTCACCGGTGGTAAAAACAAGGCAGGTTGAAGTCAGCGGGTTCTCCAGGTAATTCAGCAACGTCTGTTCTTTTTCCGGTACTTTCGTTTCCTCCCCCGTTTCCGCGACTGGCTCGCCGGCCCGTCTGGCCTTGAAGAAAAGAGGATTCCTGACCACCACCAGGCGCTTATCAGAAAAAAAAGGGAGCGTCTCCGCCCTTGCCGCTATATCCACCGGGTTTACCGCTTCGCCGTCAACCAGGTCATAGTTCAGGGCGGACTCGCCGCCCTGAACAAAATAGTCCTTAAAACGTGCAACAGCCTGCTCCCGCAAGTAGGTCTCTTCCCCGTAAAACAGATAAACCGGGGCAACTACTCCCCGTTCAAGGCTGTTTAAAAGCTCAATAAAATATTGCATTACTGTTGCCCCTGTCTCAGTCTGGCCTCAACCGCCGCCACTTTACCGGCCATAGTCAACTTTTTGTCCCGCCGGTCGTCAACGCGGACAGTGGTGACCACTCTTTCGACACCCTTTGTGAAAGGATGCTCGTGCATCCTCCGGACCACCTCCAAAACGCGGTCCAGTTCCCCTTCTATGACAGTACCCATGGGGTTAAGCTGATAGGTGATTCCTTCAGCGCTGTCAAGTATCGCGATACATCCCGCCACATACTCGCTCAGACTGGGCGACGGCGTGCCTACAGGGACAATGCTTACCTCCGCAACGGCCATATTTACCACCCCACTTTGCGTAATTTAATTGAACTTTCGCAATAAATCTTTCTGTTCCCCCAGCACGCTTATATACTGGTCGTTTAAACGGCTAAGCGCTTTCATCCATTCTTCCCGGAAACCCGGTTGCTTTTCCGGATCGATATTTACTTTCCCCCCGGTCATTTTACCCACAGCCGCCTTGATCTTCGCGCCATAATCATCCTTGAACCGGCTGTAAGCCTGCGCCAGGGCCTGCTCGTAATACTTAAAGAGGTGCTCCAGCCGGCCAAAAACTTCCCCCACCGCCCGTTTATCCTCTTTGATTAGCAGCAGCCCTTCCATCGCCTTCTTGTTTTTCTCCCGGGAAGATTTGTCCGCGGGCGGCAGGATGTTGTTCAAAAAGGTTTCCTGCATGCCTTCGATTATGTACTTTTTATAATTATCGGAGTGCTTGCCGATTTCAGCGAAAATATCGTAATTGATTTCCTTTAGGTAATTAGCGGCTATAGCTCTTCCCACAGGCAGGTACTCCAGCCGGTCGATTTCCGGGCGGGGCACTTCTTTCCTTTGCTGGAAACGTTCCATGGCCATTTCGTAAGCTGATTTAATCTTGTCCAAGGCAAACCCCTCCTCACCGTACAATTATTATATCTTTCTTGATTTTTCAGGTCAAACGCCGGGAAATTCAACCCGGTTACAATAAGAGCACAGAAATATTATCCAAACGGACGTAATTTTGCGCAGGGGAAGTCATCGCACTCAAAGCAAGATCTGAGCTCCCTTTCCATTAAACAGCCAAGTGTGTTGCAAAGGTAAAATTGCAGCGGGCTGTCCGGCTTTGCTTGATTAATTTCATCCGCTGTTTCATTTTCTTCGCCGGGATGGGCACCCGGCGGTTGAGTACCGTTCATCTAATCACATACCTTTTCCCAAACTCGGTGTTCTTTAAAAACATTAAACAATTCACTGTCCAGCTTGCCTTCTCTTACCATAAAACCAAGAATGCGCAGGGCCTCTTCCCATGGTATGGCTTTTTTATAAGGGCGGTCTCCCGCCGTCAGCGCGTCATAGATATCGACCAGAGACAGTATTCTCCCTTCAAGAGGGATAGTGCCGTTTTTCAGCTTGTTGGGATAACCGTTTCCGTCCAGAAACTCATGATGCATGCTCGCAAACAGGGGAACATCCTTGAGTTTTTTGATAAAAGTAATTTTTTCCAGCATTTTGCCTGTTACCTCCACATGCTGTTCCATTATGTCCCGTTCTTCGTCCGTGAGGGTACCCTTGCGGATGCACAGGCACTCCAGTTCCGCCGGGCTTAGATATGGTTTCTCCACACCCTCCGGATCAAGATATTTGCGGCCGGCGGCCTCGCGCAGCTGCTCAAGAAGCTGGTCGTCAATAAAGGTTGCCGGATTGTCACACTTGACGATCAACTCCTTTATTTCTTTGATCTTTACCAGGCGCTCCGCGCTTAGCAGGATCTCCCGCTCAGCTTCCTCCGGCATTCCTTTTTTCAACAGTTCCACTTGCCTGGCGAGACTGTTCATTTTTTCGGACTGGCTGATAAAGTCCATTCGCTGCAGCACGATATCTATCCGGCCTTCCAGGCGGGTGGCCTTATTCATGACGGACAAAGGGGTGGTGACCT
The DNA here is from genome assembly GCF_002067195.1 of Pelotomaculum sp. PtaB.Bin117. Taxonomy (NCBI): domain Bacteria; kingdom Bacillati; phylum Bacillota; class Clostridia; order Eubacteriales; family Desulfotomaculaceae; genus Pelotomaculum; species Pelotomaculum sp. PtaB.Bin117. The sequence continues at coordinate 34,266 of NZ_MVQM01000055.1, forward strand.
TGCCGATATCATGCAGCCATCCCGCCATGGTCAATTGTTCAAGTCTCTCCGAGCTAAAATACTCTTGCGCCAGAGGTCCTTCATGAACAGCGTTAATCGCTTCCGCGGTCGCCCTCGCCAGCATGGCGACGCGCCTGGTGTGGTTCGCGTTGTACGGTGTCCTGGCGTCGATGGCCGTAGCCATTACCTGCACAAAGGAATTAAACAGGTTTTCAATATCTCTTAAAAGCTGCGCGTTGGTCAGGGCGATGGCGGCCTGGGAGGCCAGGGACTCAATCACTTTCTGGTAGTGTGCAGGGAATACTCTGACTGTGCGGTTGTCACTTTCCAGGGAATTGATCAGCTGCAGTACGCCGATGATTTCTCCCTCGTGGTCTTCCAACGGCACGACAAGCATCGACTTGGTACGGTAACCCGTGATCCGGTCATAATTGCGGGGGCCGGAAAAATCAAACCCTTCAGCGAAGTATACATCGGCTATATTCACCGTTTTGCCGGTAAGCGCCACATAGGCCGACACATTACTCTCCACGAGCGCCACCGGCGGCAGTTTGACTTCTTCCCCTGAACCGCCCAGGAAAACATTTTGAGACTCTGTCTGCACTATTTTAAAAACGAGTTGATCATTTTGCCGCAAATAAAGGGTGCCGGCGTCACTGTTCGTAATATTGCGCGCTTCAGAGACGATCATCTCCAGCAGCCGGTTGTGATCTTTTTCGGCAGTGAGGGCGATTCCCACATTCAGCAGGTTTTCAACCTGGCTAAAGACATATTCTTCACTGCCCGTTTGAGAATTCTGCATTCACTTCACCACTTTATAAATTTTTCATCAACATGATAATAGCAAACTACATTATCATTTCGCATCTTTATTTTTACCGGTCTTCACCTCAAGCCGGCGTCCGTCTGTTTCAAAGAGCACTGCCCCGTCCAGGTCGGTGCGGTAAACCCGCACCCCTTCCCGATTAAGCGTATCCAAGGTGAACTGGGCGGGGTGGCCGAAGTTATTGTGAGCGCCAACGGAAATTACCGCCGCTTCAGGATTCACCTGTTCCACCAGCGCCGGCAGCAAGGAACGGCTGCCGTGGTGGGGCATTTTTAAGACATCCGCCCGCAAGTCCGCCCCTCCTTGGATTAATTCGCTCTGCGCATCCATCTCGACATCTCCCGTAAACATGAATGACCTTTGTCTGTACGTCAGCTTAAGCACCAGTGAGCAATCGTTCATATTAGATATTGTCTTGCCCGCCGTCAATCCGGGATAAAGCACTTCCACCTCCGTCTCACGGTCCAGCTTAATCATGTCGCCAGCGCCGGCAGTCCGCACCGCGGTGCCGGCGGCGGCCATTTTTTTCAGCAAATCTATATAAGCTAAAGGTACTTCTTCACCGGTGTCATTTTTTCCTTTTTTTTTGACGGTGGTTGTTTCTTCAGCCCCCGATTCTTCCAGGCTCTTCAGGACTTCGTCCATTTGTGAAACAACCGCCATTTTTACAGGAAAATTTCTTACTACCGCGGCGGCGCCGCCGGCGTGATCTTCGTGCGGGTGAGTCAAAACCAGTACGTCCAAACGCCTGACCCCGATTTTATGCAAGTAGGGCGTTACCACTTGGTCACCGGTCCCGGTGCCGGTTTGAAATTCATCCCGCCTGCCGCCGGTGTCAATCAACATGTTATTGCCGCCCGGAGTTTGCACCAGAATGCAGTCCCCCTGTCCGACATCCAGAAAATGCACCGCCAATTCCCGCCCGCCGGCCAAGGACGTCCAAACCAAAAAGAGCGCGGCGCCAAGCGCCAGCCCTACTATTATCCATCCTTTCACCCGCTCTTTCACAGCCGGCCCGGGTCCTCCTGAATGGAGCCAGCCAATTGCCAGCAGACCACCGTACCAGACCACCGCCAGCGCCTCCGGCGGCGTGGGCAGGTAAAACACCGCGCCGGGCAGCCCTTGGAAGAAGCCGACGATCTTCAAGAACATATTGATAATGATACCGTTGCTTACATTCACCAAAACAGCCGGCGGCAGCCAGACCATGCCCAGAAACGCGGATATGACACCCAGCAGCATGATTATTCCAACCAGGGGCACCGCCACGAGGTTGGCCAGGAGCGATACCGGCGAAATCATGTTGTAATACCAGGCCACCAGCGGTATTGTCGCCAGCTGGGCGGCCAGGGGGACTGCCAGCGCCTGGGCTAAAGGACGGGCCAAACCGTCCGGAAAAACTTTGCACAGCCCGGCACAGCCGTTAGCTATAATAGGTGACAGATAGAGAATTCCCCATGTGGCGGCGAAGGAAAGCTGAAATCCCGGATGGTAAATTTGCAGCGGGTTCCAGAGAAGGATGGCCAGGGCCGCCAGCGCCATGGTGGTGGGCCAGTCCCGGTCACGGCCCAACTGGTGCGCCCAGAGCAACAAAAGGGCCATGACGGCCGCGCGCAGCACAGCCGGGTTAAACCCGGTCATCAGGACATAAAAAATTAATACCGGCGTGACCAGCGGCACCGTCAGTCCTGGGGGCAACCTCAGCAGCCGCAACAATCCTACCATTCCGCCCAGCACCAGGCCGATATGCAGCCCGGAAACACTAAGGATATGTACTATTCCAGTTTCAGTAAAAGCCTGCCTTGTTTGAGGGTCAATCAGCCCTTGAGTGCCGAAGACAATTCCGTTTAATACTGCCGCTTGAGTTGGCGCGAGCGACGCGGTGGCGGCTGAAGACAGTTTCCGTTTCAGCTGCAGGGCAGCGTTCAGCAGCGGGTTAACCGTGTTGTCGCCGGTTTTTTCCACAGATTTTTCACCCCGGGCCATCAAGACTACTCTGATGCCCTGCCGCTCCAGATACGTCCTGTAATTAAACCCACCCGGGTTGCCCGGCAAATCCGGCCTGGCCAGCAGCCCGGCTGCTTTCACCACGTCGCCGTAACCGAGGACCCGGTTTGATTCCTTGACCTGAAGCCGCACCTTCCCGGTGACCGCCCGGCTCTCCTCACCCGACGACAGCTCCCGCGCCTGCAGCAGGTAAAACACTTTATCCTCCCGCACATCCGGCTCCGCCACTATCCGCCCGGTGAGAACCACCTGCCGCCCGGAGTATTCAACCAGAAGCGTTTCACTTTCTTCAAGCGCCAGGCGGGACATGGCCAGTCCCAGGCAGAAAAAGAGAATTAAAATAACCCGGCGATTTTCCCGCCAGGCCACCGCGTAACCGGCCGCTGCCGCCAGCAGGCAAAAACCCGCCAGCGGCAATGCCAAAGAAGAGCTAATGTTTACCAGTCCGCCTGATAAAACACCTGCCATGTAACAGGC
>NZ_MVQM01000056.1:0-31234 GCF_002067195.1 Pelotomaculum sp. PtaB.Bin117
ATCTATGACCAATCGATCCACGGTGTTATCCATATCTGATATTGAAAGCCTGCCGCGGTTTGAGGTAATACAATACCTTTTCCCGCCTGCCGCCAGTCTGTTATCAAGCGATATTCCCGAACCCCAGAGATCATCAGATGACAAAATGCATAAAGGTAATTTGTCTGGCGTCGTCGTCCCAATGCCGACTTTGCCGTTACCATCTATGACCAATCGATCCACGGTGTTATCCATATCTGATATTGAAAGCCTGCCGCGGTTTGAGGTAATACAATACCTTTTCCCGCCTGCCGCCAGTCTGTTATCAAGCGATATTCCCGAACCCCAGAGATCATCAGATGACAAAATGCATAAAGGTAATTTGTCTGGCGTCGTCGTCCCAATGCCGACTTTGCCGTTACGATCTATGACCAATCGATCCACGGTGTTATCCATATCTGATATTGAAAGCCTGCCGCGGTTTGAGGTAATACAATACCTTTTCCCGCCTGCCGCCAGTCTGTTATCAAGCGATATTCCCGAACCCCAAAGATCATCAGATGACAAAATGCACAAAGGTAACTTGTCTGGCGTTGTTGTACCTATGCCGACTTTGCCGTTTTTAATGGTGATTTCTTCTGACAATATCACCAAGCCGGTACGACGAAGATCGGTAACGGTAACAGATCCTACTGATGATACTGTTAAAACAGCAAGCTTATAATGTACATGATCTGGTTTCGCGGAAGGAGTTTGATCCCCTTGCTCCACTCGCACAACCCATTCCCGCTTAATGCGTACACATGTTTCTATGCCGATAGCGTCATTGACAATCCTGTCGTCTTCCTTATTGCCAACCTCCCTTTCCCACACATCAAGATATACTGTATATTGGCCAGGTCCCATATTTAAAGCAGGCAGTGGATCAACGCCCCGTTTATCAGCCAGTTTATCATTATTATATAGATCTTGCTTTGTATATTGTGTTTTAACAATATTGATTACTGCCCAACCATTTACGAAACAAACCCCATTATTGATTGTAAAGTCATTAGCTTTAGGATCTTTGATGCAAAACCCATCATTCCCTTGTGGCACGCCGTCACCGACAAGCCACTTGAGGAAAGCCCGCTGTTCATACTTCCTGATGTCCTCCAGTTCATTCCAATCGGCATCAACCAGCGGCACGCCCTGCTGAAGCCTGACGCCAACATAATGCATTGGGTTCTTGACCGCTTCTCCGGTGATCTGTTGGTATATAGTGTTGGTCAGTTTAAACGTATCTCTCGAGAAATTGCCCATATTCTTCCTCCTCGCCTACTGTGCATTTAAGTTTCCACCCATTTAGTAAACACAGAGCCTTATCCGCGTAACTAGAAAAACAGCCGCACCACCCTGATCAATGTTTCCGAGGCAGCCTTCTGTATCAACGGATGCCGCACACAATTGATCATGCGCAGATCCTTGCTAAAAAGCCCAAATTCGCGCAAATCACTTGTCTTGTCTTTTTCCGGAAAATCCTGCCCCAGGACAGCCCGCACCTCCAGCTTCCGTGTGGGCAGGTTGGTTTTATTGTTTTCGTCATCCAGATAGGAGATATCTTTTACCGGGTTAATCTTAACTTTATTTTGATACGGGTTCTCAAGATTAGTTAATGAAGTTGTTGGCTGCTCCGGGCTGCTGCCCCATACCTCTAATCCCTTACCCACCATCATCCAGTTGATCCCACCTATATTCTGCTCCCCTTTCATAAAGGCGGCCAGCAGGATGCGGCCATTGTCGACAATGGTATTGGATATCCATCCACTGTCAAAAACCAACTTGTTTTCCACGTTGAACAGGGTGTCGCGATACATACCGCGCAGTGTTCCTCCAATGTTTTCCATGTCTTAACCTCCACTTTTTAAGCCCGCTTGCCAGGTCCGGTATCGTGTGATAATCGGGTCAACTTTAAAATCCACTGTTCGGTGCTCACGACTGGACTCACTCCAGACACACATCCAGATCCAGTCCGGCAAGGTATCTACATAATCTTCACCCGGCCCGTCATATTGCTCAACGCGCTCCAATATATCGACATATTGCTCTCCGATGAATGCCTGCGGCTCATCGCCGGGGAAATCATAAGTATAAACTTTCTCGAGAACAACCGGTGGTTCTATGACAAACAGGATTCGCGTCTGCAGCGGGAGAAATCTCTGGATCAAGCCCCTGACCAGCTCCTGGCCCTGGACAATCAGCTCCGCGTCCAGTATATCCGGGGTCAGATACACGCCCACCGTATCCCGCGCGCACCATGCGCCGTTATTGATGCCCGTCCGGCCGGCATCGTGCACCCGTGTGTCATAAGTGTAGTGCACCCGATTTTTGAATGCTTCCTTCTGTAAGTGGACATGTTCCAGCATGTCTGCGTTGCGCGTGTCAACGGTACACGACTGAAGAGGATATCCGCTGCCTTGAGCTTGTCCGCTAATACGAAAATAACCCCGGCGCTGGGAACGCCAGAAAACACGCACCCTCCCGTTCGAGTCCACCAGGGCCGCCGGCTCCTTGTCCGCCGCGGGATGGTCAGCGACCTGGACGCTTTTTGCCCATTTCGTCCCATTGAAAGTTTTGCTCCTGATTTGCCAGTGGCCTTTAGCGTCCCGGGTATGCCAGAACAGCCATATGCTGTCCCCCCGGACAACCGCGGCAGGTGATTCATCGCATGGCCCGTTTGTGCCGGCATCTTCCTTTTCAGTCCAGGCACGGCCGTCGAAAGTCCGGCAACGCAAGCGGCAGGAAACTCCTTCTTCGCTATGGTAATCTTCACAGTAAAAGAGCCAGAGAGTATTATTCTTGTCGACAACGGCGGCGGGAACCCGATGGCGAAAGCCGGCAGTGGTAATTCTCTTGGGCGGTCCCCATTGGCCGTTTTTATGGACCCTGGCCCAGATGTCGGTCGGACCGCGACGGTTCGACTGCCAGAATACCCAGACCTGGTCACCTAATGTCACCGCGGCCGGATTAGCATCATCCGCGGGATGCAATGACAGGTTCTGAGCGGGATATGTAGAAGCCTTGTCGGATAATTCCTTACCAAGGGAACCGGGGGACAGGTTCGCCGCACACCAGACCTCGCGTTTCCCCGCCTGGCCGGATTCACAAAACAGCCACAGATCCTTGCCGGCCAAGATAACCGACGGTGCTCCGGCGTTTAGCAGGAGGCTGCCGGCATCGTCCGGCGCGCATAGTTCTATCCGGCACGGAGCGGCGCCGGGGACATCAAGGCTTTGACACCAAATGCCGCGCCCGCCGCTTCGCCTGGAATGCCAGAACAGCCAAGTATTGCTGCCGGCGTCCCTTACACAGCAGGGGCGTCCGTCATAATTTTCGGCCGCAGTGCGCCGCACGGGCGTTAACCATGCTGTGCCCGCACTGTTGCGCGAGACTTCCCAGATATCCCACAGATGAATTGTTTCAGGCGCATTGCTTAGGCAGACATTGTGAACGAATTCCTTGATGCGGCAATCCCACCCGGTCACGCGATTTACCAGCGCCTGGATATTGGGGAGGGTGCCGACTGTCCGGTACAACTCCGGAGCGAACAGGATCTCCATGCGCTGCGCGATCTCGTCCTGGGTCAGGTCCAAATCCCAGCCGATCCACTGGGCCAGGTGAGGCAGCAGATCGGCGCGTGTCTGCAGCACGTCGTGCAAACCACGCAAGCCCTCGGCCCGGCTCCGCAAATAGTCCAGCGCCGCGCCGAAAACCGCGAGAAACTTGCGCAGTGCTCCCTGCTCCCTGTCGGCAGGCAACGGCTCATCAAACGCGCGGTGCACCCCGGGCAGGAGCCGGTAAAGCTGCTCGGCCAAGCCATAGCACCCGCTTGCTGTCGCGGATGCGCGGGCAACCGGTTTGACAGACGGCTCCTCACCAACAAAAAGGGTGTAGTAATAAATCTCTTCGGCGAGCCCCCTGTCCGCTACCGAGAAAGAGTATGCAAGGTCGCCGCTACCGGGGTCTTCCACCTCGGCAAGAATCCCGCTGCTCCCGGGCGCCATGCCCGCGTCAAGCTGATACGTTCGTGGGACTCGATGCGGATCGGTATCAACGGGAACACCCATATCAAGCACACATACGCCGTCGTTTGGACTGGCAGGATATCTCCGCTCGCGCCGCAGCAGCCTGAACCGTGTGGACTCCTGCCCGGATGTCCGCCAGCTCCAGTCCAGATCTATCCGCTGTCCGCCCAGGTTTGCCCTGGCTTGAAGTTCAACGTCCACTCCGGCCTCCCGTTACACTTGTGAAACCAATCTTGGACACAAGCGGTATCTCGTTCCAATCGAAGCGCAGCACACCCCAGACAGGCTTCGGATCCAATCCCTCCGGGGGAGGCGAGACCCGTTCGAATCTGGAGATGGTAACGCCTTCGACACCATCAATCGCTTCAATAACTTCGTAAATCTTGCTAACGTATAATACCTGGGCAAAATCCACATTATCAAACGCAAGCAAGCTTTTCACGGCCTCTTCGACACTTTCCCGGACGAAATCTCTCAAATACTGGGACTTTACAAACAAGTCTCCTTCAATCAATACTCCCGCGTATACCGGTTCTTCAACTTTAACAATGGTGGTGAGCATTCTCTTGTCTTCAAAGTAGAGCCGCAAATCTTCTTTGAGGGTATCGCTCGGCCTGCCGCCCCCAGCCGGAGCAACGTATAACTCCACAGTATTCCAGTTGGCTGCCCGCGCCCTCACCTTGGCCACTCCAAAATCCCTGGCATACGCCTCATAGTCCTCCGCGGTCACCGCCCGGCTGCGGGCGCGAAACAGTTGAGGCCCCCGCAGAACTGCCTGGGCGCAATCCTCATGCTCAAGCCCGCCGGACGCGGCATCGGGGTTGAAGACCAACTGGAGGTGGGAACCAGGGTCTCCTATATTACTTACCTTGAAAATGGAATTTTCCGGGACGTTCCCCTTGACCCCGCCGCCGACCCGGTAGGTGGCAGTAATATTGTTTGTCCCTTTACGCGGAATACTGCCAAATTTGCCGTCGCCGAACTCTATCCAAGCCACATCCGACTCGTCGCGGCGCACAACGTAATGCTTGCCGGCGGAGTCGCTGTAAAAGAGCGTTTCCCGGCGCTCCCACTTTTCCCCGTCCACATAAACTTCCAATGAATCGACCATAAGGGGCGTTCTCGCAAGTCTGAAACGCTGACCGGCACTATAGTCAGAGGAACCCACGATTTCTCTTTCTCCCATTTCTATGACAGCATCCGTCTGAATCACCGGCAAACTGTCGTAAAAGCGGTACGTTTTGCCGTCGGTATGCTGCTTTTGGGGGAGCGATGCGAGGTCTATGGTCAAGGGCTGCCGCACATACCGGAAACTGACCGACTCACCTCCGGCGGCACCGGTTGTGGTCTTGAACTCAGCTTTGGTATCAATGGTAACCGTTCCGGTGTCCGGTTTAATATCTGGTTTGAAAAGCAGAGTCAAATCAACAGAGGCTGCTTGCGGAGGGCGCAGCTCGCACCCGATCAGACGCAGCAGGTTGATCACGCTGCGCCTTTCCACGGCGGTATCCAGAAAGCTCTCGTTGGCAATCCGGTCCTGGTAGTAGAGGATTAAATCGCCCATGTAGGCAAACAGATCCAGCAGCACAACGCCCGGATCGTTGGCCGAATGGTCCGTCCAGCCCGGCAGCTTTTGCGCGGCCAGCGCCAGCAGCGCTTCGCGCAGTGAATCAAAGTCCTTGTCCATATAATTAATATTAGGACGGTTAGTTGTGTCGTTTCCGTTCTGCCCGTTAAGTTTATTCATGCTCAGATACCTCCCAGCCCGATGGGCACCGATAGACTCTGCAGCTGTTGTGTATGGCCGATCACATAAAGGATTTCTATGGAGAACATTCCATCCTTCTGCGTGACCGTCACACCCTGTACCTGCACCCTCGGCTCCCACTGTCCAATTGATTTGGCAATCTGGTGCTGCACGATCGCCCGTAGCGCGTCGTTGTTGGGATCATGGACAAGCTGGCGCAGGCCGCCGCCGTAGTCGCGGCGCATCACCCGCTCGCCAATGCCGGTCAACAGAATGTGCTTGATATTTTCCTTCAGTTTTTCCGGCCCGCTGGTCTGGGCCACCCGGCCCGACGAGTCGATGCGGAAAGGAAAAGAAAAGCCGCAAATATCTTCGCTCATTTATCATGCCCCCGTTAGATAACCGTACAATTGGTGATCGTGGCCTGATGCCCTCCAAGTTTATTCTCCCGATCCTCAACGTGCAGGATCATCTGGTAATCGCCATTCAGGTTGTCAGGCAAAGGCCCGGTATAACGTATGACCATCAACTTCGAGTTCTGGTCTAAAACATATTCTTCGAAAATATACTCATTCTTGGCTGGGACGAAATTGACGGTCTGCCGCCCATCAGATAAACCTATTGGAACGAACTCCCAGCGATATTTTAAGCGGTCGACTTTGTCGTATTCCGCATTCATTTCAAACTGAACCGGGTCTGTGCCCGGTTTGACCCTACCCCAGATAAGTGGAGCCTCCGCTATCAAGGTCTCATTATTCTTATGAAGGATTGAGTTCTCAACCGGCGCTATTATCTTGGCTTTGAAAACATGAATCACACATCTGGCATCCCCTGCGAAGCCGCCGGTGACACCTCCATGCCGCATTGCTTCCATTTCCGCCGCTGTTTGACCCGGGCGGTCGCTAACAGCAAACGTTATTATATGGGAACCTACTCCGAGTAACGTTGAAAACGGGGTCCCGGGGTCCGTTAAGGCTGTTTCGTTGATTGCGTAGTGGTCTAATCTCGCTTCAATATTAATGCTGGAATACCACCGGTAATACAGGATCACGTTCTCCAATTCCTTGGGAGGCTCAATCACAGCCCCTCGCAAGGTAACCGCCGGAGAACCGAAGTAACCTGTGTCACTGGCGGGTTCAAGTATATTTAAAGAAATTGCCGACATATCTCCTCCATACAATGGTTCTTTTACTGCCCGCTCACTTTTATCGGGACAGGCGCGCCGGTGGGAAGAATGATACACATGTCGCCGAGCAAATTGATAAAAATCCGGTTAATAGTAACAGTAGAATTCATAATGCTTGTCTGTACCATACCGGGCCAAGTCGCAGTTCCGGGATTGCCCTGAGCGCATATGCCTTGTGTGACAATATTTTTCCCGTTGGCTTTAACTGTCGGGTTGAAGGACTTGAATACCCAGACATCCAGCCCCGGGTCCGTAGGTGAGCCGGGTGGAGGCGGAATAGGCACCGGAGCAGGGGCCTGGCCATGCGACGCTCCCGCTTGGCCTTTTTGCGTCTCAACAACAACCTCGATTTCATTCACCTTCACCTTGCCGCCATCGCGCCCGGTCAGCTTTAAATTACCCGCCAGGTTCAGCAGCCCGGACAGTTTAAGGTCACCCATCTTCAACCTCCGGTAATCTCGTTGGACTTTATGGTCGTCTTCGGGCCCGTGCCCACTGTTAGAACATTATCAACGTCCGTATTGCCTGTAATATGCACCTTGCCGTCGATATTCACATCGCCGCGGATTTCCATATTTTTGCAGGTGATGCTGACAGTCTTGTCTGCACACTCGACCGTAATTCCATTTGCATCCAGGGTTACCGTGCTGTTGTTTTTTTCATCGCGGATAACCAATTTCTCATTTTTATCGCTGTCATCCAGTTGAATTACTTGCCCGGAAGCAGTACGGATGATCTTTTGAAACTTTGCCGGCGCCTGGGCGTCCGCGGTGTTGGGTGTCTTTCCCTGCGGATACCAGACCCCGGTCCAGATGGGGTTATTGATGTCGCCGGCGCCAAATTCCACCCATACATTGTCTTTCTCTTCGGGGATGAAGAAAAAGCTCGGCGGAAAGCACGGTTTAGCCATAACCTGGATGGGGCGCTGGCTCTTGCCGTCCGGCGTCTCTTCCAGGATGCCGTGCACCTCGACCAGGAGCTCGCCCCGGTGGGGGCCGTTCTGGGGAGGATCGTTACTCAACACCACTCCCGGATACTTGCCGAAATATTTCTTTGTACTGTTTTCTATTCTGCTTTCTTCTGTTTCGAACATAATCTCCTCTTACCGTTGGCATTGAAACTCGGTCTGATAGCCTTCCTTATTCAACACATGCCGCACCTGAGACAAATACCATGTCCCGGAAAAACGGCCGCCCACATTGGCAATTTTGATGGTGGACTGGGCATGGATGCGGTGGTTGCCGGAAGCGCTCCCACTTGCGCGCATGCCGCGGATGCTGGTGCTGAACTGATTATCGGCCCGCTTGTTCAATTCATCCTGCGTGGTGAAGCCCGGCGTAATCTCACGCTCCACGCTCCCAAGTTCGTCCCGCAGCCGCTGCTGAACGATACTCGCGGCCGACAGCAGGTTCTTTATCGACAAAGCCCTGGCCGGGTAGCGGCTGTAGAACTGAGTCAGGTTCTCGTCCGTGAAAAGGTCTGCAGTGGCTCCCACATCCTCAACCGGCGCCGTCACCTGCTGAATACACTGCCCGGTGTCAAAATCGGTGCCGGCAAAAACGCGCGGAAGCTGGATCTTGGCCGCATCGACGGTCGCCTCAAAAGTGAGCAGGCAGTTGGCGACACCGGCTCTTCCGTGATAAAGTGTCACTTCCGGATCTGATTTCATGATCTTGTACGACGCCTTAAAATAGAGCTCATCCTTTTGTTCACCGCTCACCACAAACATCTCACAGCCATATGCTGCCGCAAGCCTGAGTAGGAATGCCAGGTCGGTTTCATCCTGCTGGCGGATGCCGTTGCCCGAGAAATTCGAGTTCCCCTTTAAATCGACTCTAATATTGCCGGTGTCGAAATATGCTCCCGCAATATCCTTCACGATTTTTTCCAGCGTAGTATCGGTCCAGACACGGTTTCTTTTCCGCATTCCCATGTTCATGCTCCTATCAAAGGCCAGGAGCCTGAGCTTCGGCACGCCATGCCGGGGGAAGCTCCCTTCAACCTTGGAAATCCGGCCGCGGAAGATGACCGAATGATCGCTGACCGTTCCCAGGTCCGTCTCGACCTGCATCCCTTCCTGCAGGGCATGGCTGTATACTTTGAAAGGATCGGTCATCTCTATCGTGAGCTTGTCCGGCCCGGCACTCCCTTCTTCAACCGTCAGGGAAGACAGGTCATTGGACAAATCGTAGGACGCGCTGCCGGCCTTGATGGATATTCGATAATACAGGTCGTTTTTCACCTTCACCTCCGCGGCGTGCGCGTGGCTACCCGGATGGGCGGGATAACGAGGGTATCGCCGGCTTGCCAGTCCAGGGGAAACCTGAGTGGATTGGCATCGGCAATGCGCCACCACAGATCCTCGCGCCCATAGTAATGCGCCGCCAGTTGGTCCAAAGTTTCATTCCCCACTACCGTATGAATAATACTGTCCGGGTAAGCCTCGGAGGGGGCGGCGGGACGCTGAGCCAAACTCACCCATCCATTTTTTTTGACCGTATCCAGTCCGTAGTACCTTGAATAAATGGAGACAGGCATAGTTACCTCTTCTAAAACGGTTTTATATTTTGGATTCCAAGAGCGGACAGAGCGTTTCGGTGCGCCTTGTCCAGGGTATAAAGCTTATTGTCCTTTTCCTCGATGACCGAAAGCGTGATCTTCGCCTCCGCCCTTACCGGGGCAAGGGCACTGTTAAACTGCGTTTCGGTGATGCTCATGCCGGTTACGACACATTCCAGGATTTTTGTTCCGAAACCGAAAACACAGGTAGGCGGCGAGCTGATCCGCTTGCCTTCCTCGCCGCTGCCTATCGTTGCCCAGGCGTCGGCCTTGGGGTACATGAAGGAGCGCAGCTTGGCCAACTCCGTCGCTATGCCGTTGTCCACGGGCGTCGGGTTGAGCATATTTGTTCCTTGCTCAAGACCATGCAATTTTATATCGAATGAGATCGTCCGCTCGCCGCCGCCGGTGTATACCTTGCCCGGCGTATCTTCACACAGGCATGTATTGCGCTCGGCGTAGTTTACAGCCTTGTTGTCGCTTATGGATTCCGGGTTGAACTGAAATGTGACAATCAATGGCGGGACAACCTCTACATTGGCGAGAAAACCACGCAGCACCTGTTTTTCGACCATCCCCATGCTCCTCTCTTCAGCGCAGCAGGCCCAGTCTGAAGCGTTCCTCCTCGGCCAGCTTGCGCATTTTCTGCATGAACAGCCGCACAAGATTGTCGCTCACAAGATTCTCTGCCGTCGTTGTATCAAATCCACTGGTTCGGTTAGACGCGAGTGATTGATGCTCCTCTTCCCGCTGCCTTATGGCCGCGGCCACCTCGCGCTTCATCGTATGCCTGATTGTTTCCAGCACCAGGCTTAGCCCAGGCAAGTGCATGAGACCAGGAGCAACTGTCTCACGGCCGCCATGCAGCTTATGTTCAGGTAATGGCAGCAACGGCGGCATTGCCGGAGTGTCGACCGCTTCCGGCAAGCTTCGGGACAAGAGATCTGTATATTTTGCCCTGTGTCCAGGCGCTACGCATGCCATGATCCGGTTATAAGCCACCGGAAAAGACCCGGGTGCAAGACCCATGAAAAAACCTGGAGGTCCCCCTAACGGGGCCATCTTCGCAAGGCGCAGCGGCATTGAGCCATACGAGCGGACGGAAACCAGCGGCGGCCCGTCCTTCACTCCCGCGCCTGGCTCGGTTCGCCTGTCTGTTGCCGGTACAGACAAGTCGTCTGTCTGCCGCGCCGCACTCGAATGGGGCAACGAAAGCTGCGGCTTAATGTGGGGTTGTGGGAAAGCACTGCCCATACCCATGTTTGCGGTCTCCCTGCCTGCTTGCGCCGGATGCGCAAACGCTCCCGCCGGCGCAGGCAATGACGGCGCCGATATACGCGGTTCCCCTGAAAAGGGTGAAGCATGGGCGGGAGAATTACTCCGGACACGGCCTGACATCCCCACTCCGGCGTATGCACCCCGGAGCGCCAGAGAAAGTGCAAGCTGCGGAAAAGCGTTGCCCATACCCATACTCGCGGTTTCCTTGCTCGTTTGCGCTAGATATGCCACCGCTTCCGCCGGTGCCGGTGAAGGCGCCGGTATACGCGGTTCCCCTGAAAAGGGCGAAACCGGGGCAAGCGCGACTGGTAACTGTGTTTGTTGTATATCCCCCGGCCACGCCAGCCACCGTGGCGCCAGCCAGGGTATCGCCGCCAGCAGGCTCAGAGACCGGGCCGCCACGGCCCGCGACAAATACAGGCCGCCCAAGGCCAGGAAAGGCGTGGCCACCTGCAGCAGCCGCCGGCGCAGCATGCGCTGTCTGCCCCGCACCGTCAGATTCAGCCCCCATCCATGGCACGTTTGCATCAACGGTGAGTCCGCCTCAACTCTTCCCCCCATCAGTTTCAACCTCTTTTCAGCTGGTCGGCCATGGTTTCCCATGCCCGGTTATCCTCATTGATCCTTTCGGCAAGCATCCGCACGAACTCCCGCCGCTCGCCGACCGCCAGCTCCATGATTTCAGACCACGGCCAGTGCAGGTGGTACGCCAGATAAAAGACCTCCTGGCGCAGCCGGCGCCCACCTCCCAGCTCTAAACGAAAAAATTTGCCACGTCCAAAATACCCTGGAAGGAGGTCCCGCACGAGTCACAGCGCACCGGGCACTGAAAATCGACAGCAGGCATTTGGCTGTTGAGCGCCTGGTACAGCCGGTGGCGATCACCCATGGTGAGATCGCGCAGGATCTTTATCCCGTAGGCTTCCAGGGCTGCCGGGGGCAGCTCCCCAAAGCGCCTTATGCAGCGCAGAAGCAGGACGTCTTGAGCCTTCAGCGGGTCTTTTTCGGCTAAAGACGACACAAACTCCTCGTCGACACCGCGTGGCAGGGTCAGGACAATTTCGGCATGCAGCACGCCTTCCCGGTCAATGTAGCCATCCTCGAGCTGCAAAGTAACGTCGGACAGGTCCCGGCCTTCCTCCAGCCTGCGCACCGGGATGCTGTTCAGATCCTGGACAACGGATATTTCAGTGCCGCAGCGCGGGCAGGCATACAGCGCGGGCAAATGGTCGCCCAGAGTAATCCGGCGCAGTTCGAGCAGCAGGTAGTTGCGATCGACCGTATAGAGCTCCGACACGATCTGTGACGTAACGGCATCGATACTGCCCAGCCGGACCAGGCAGCTCCGGATAAGCTCCGTCACAAGCCGGCCGGCCGACAATGTCTGATCATAAAGCAGCGCCTCTTCGTGCCCCCGCATCTTGCGAATTGCCGCCTGCCGGTGGACCCGGCCCGATCCGTCGGTATATCCGACAGGCAAAAGCACATCAAACTCACGCAGGTATTGTGCCATAAGGCGATCCCTCCAAGCTGTCAAACACGATACATCCGCTCAATGGCCAGGATTATCGTCTGTTTCATCAGGCCGGAGTTTCCCGCGTCCAGGTCGCTGAATTTCGACGATTTAATCCAGGCCCCTTCGAATACAAAGCGCATGACTTCCTTCTGGTGTTCCTTGACGACGATGGAGCCGTTGCGCCGCAACTGGGAGCCGGTTCCCGTCCCGTCTATGGTGAACATGGTCTGAAACCATTCTTTAAAACCCTTGTCGGCGTTGCTGCCGTCCATGTTCCTCTCGAGAGTCAAATCGCCGTATTTGATAATCCCCGAGCTGATTTTGTGGGTGATGTTGGCCCCGCCGTCCGACTGCTCAATCGCCTCCACCTCGCCTTCGGTAAGGCCTGTCACTTTGGTGATGTTGGGACTCTCAATCCCTTCGATCTCCACTACAAACTCGTGTGTCCGGTACGCTTCATTAAAGCTAAGAGCGGCCATTTTTCCCCTCCTTATCTATTTTTCACCGGCGGTCGCCCCGCCTTCTTGCTGACCTACGGTAATAATAATGGTCTCTGCCGGCCGTGACGGGTAAAAATAGACCTCGACCGACAGGACGCCCTGCTGGATACTCGCATCCGGGTTATTCTCGGCATCCACCTTCACGGTAAACACCTGCTCCGGTGAACCGGGGCCGAATGCGCCCTGGCGCCACAATCCCATCAGAAACGGCGTCACGGAGTTGTACTTGATCTTGTTCCACAGCGCCTCGTTGTTAGGCTCCTGCACAACCCAGCGCAGTCCTGATTTTAGTGAACTCTTGACGAAATT
Source organism: Pelotomaculum sp. PtaB.Bin117 (assembly GCF_002067195.1). Taxonomy (NCBI): domain Bacteria; kingdom Bacillati; phylum Bacillota; class Clostridia; order Eubacteriales; family Desulfotomaculaceae; genus Pelotomaculum; species Pelotomaculum sp. PtaB.Bin117. The sequence continues at coordinate 13,139 of NZ_MVQM01000056.1, forward strand.
GAAGAGCAACCGCACATTAACATAAAGCCAGAGCGTACTGGTGCTCAGGGTCCGCGAGCTGTCGACCACGATGCCCTGCCCGGAGATAAAACGCACCGCATTCACGCTGCCGTTCTTGACCATGTCGGTATGTTCAATATCCGTGATGCTGTACTGTACATCCAGCGCTCCGCTGATGCGGGCGGCGTTGCCGGCGGGCGCCTTCCAGATGCCCCGTTCACGCTCTGTACGCGCATAAACGCCCAGCACGTGGCCCGTGGGCGGTATAAATTTCGGCTTATGCCCAAGCGGATCGAGGGGATCGTAAACTCTAATCCAGGGGAAGTAGAGCGTACCATACACTTTGTTGCCGCGGAACTTCTTGCCGTAGTCTTTCGCGGCGCCCCCATTCGCGCCTGCCGGCGTATGACCGACGAACATGCAATCGCCTCGGTTTTCGCAGTAGGTCAGCAAATCACTGACAACTTCCGGTTCGGCACTATCAGGGCAGCAAACCAGCTGGACATCATATGTATTAAAGAGATCCTTGGCGCTGTGAACCTGGCTCTTGACATTATCCTGGCTCAGATTGTCGTCACAGCCGTTCGTCAAGGGGGTGAGGGAAGTGACTGTCAGAGCCCCTGAGGGAGGACTCTGGATCATGATAAACTTTGAGCCTGAAGACACGTTGTTGATCGTTAATGCTGCGTCCTGCGCATCCTTCATATCTTCCCATACTTCGACCCGATCATTGCCGTAATACACAGTCAAATCGTAGTGTCCCGCATTCTCGTTATTCTCTGTAATGATCGCAGAAAGATTATTGCCCCATGCACCCGGGTCTTCTTTTCCCATATATCCTGCCTTTACGGTCAGGCTGGTCCCCAGGGTGGCGGAAGCCGCGGCTGCGGCCATCACATTTTCCCCATGATGCACGTCGAAGTCGAAGCCGAGGGCCTTGCCGGTACCGTTTTCAGTGACCTGAACGGTGTGGGCTGTTCCTGACATAGTGTGGCTTATGACAATTTGCTTGCCGCCGGGAGATAGAGCAACCCGCAGGCCGGTTGTTTTGAGACCGTCACTGATGGCCTCTACCGCCTCCATTAGATCAACCGTGCCCATATTCGTGATGTTTCCTGCGCCTTGAACAAGATTACCGGGTAAACTCAGGATTTCGGCCAGCTTTCCGCCCGCCTTGAGTGAAGCGTTTGCCCCCCGGAGATCAGTCCGTACTGATAATTTAGCGCTTTCCCCTTCTTTGCCGACGAAAGCTTGAATACCCATAAATTCACGGTTTAAAACCGCAGCTATCTCATCTAAGGTTGCCTTATCCAAGCCGTTGGAGAAGTCTTGTCCTGTGAATGTATAGCTAATCCCGGTCTGGCCATTGACTTCCAGGATGAGGTTCAAGTCCTGATCCCCCGGCAATGAGCCGCTAAGTGCTCCTTCCAGTACAGCGGAAGTCTTGGCGCTGAAATTCACCACAGCTTCGGCGCTTCCATCAATTTTTAATGCAAGCTGCGCATCCTTCTCAAAAGCAAGAGGTTCTTGCGGTGTTCCTGTTACGGATGCATAAACAGCTTCGGCTTCGGCGCCTTTTGTGTTTACAAGCCTGGTGACATATGCCATGGTCCCGCCGTTATCGAAAAATCCCTGGAGCGCATAGGCGCCGTTGGCTCCCGCTTTGTATGAGCCGAAATGTTCCTTGAACTGGCTCCAATTGACCACTTGATACACTTCTCCAGGCACCCCGCGCTCGGAGAGGATCATGAAAGCGGCGACCGACGTCTGGGCCGGTTGAATGCTGGGCGTTGCCCTGCCATCTGTTTCAACGATGTTCAACCCTACGTTGTAGCTCATTAAATCTCCTCCTTTTCCCGGCCTAATATCTCCCCCCGGCCGAATGTGACATTGACTAGTTAGGTACTCACGTCATAATACTCGCGTCATGCTTGATGACACCGGTCCCCCGGAAACCGGCGCGAACCTCTATGGGACTGTCTGAATATGAGTTTCGGTCTTTTCGCCAATCTTTTGCCCATAGTTCGTGATCAGGGTCGTGACCGGTGGACCGACGGGACCCTCCGGCCTTATTACCGGCAGCGTCGCGATCAGGTAAACAGCCGGCTTCCAGCGATACCCGGCGCCCATGGTGCCCCAGAATTCGGCCAATTTGGGAAAGCCTTCTCCCGGCAGGACGATAACCGGCAGCGCGGCGTCAGTCAATACCTGGGGAAAGTCAACGGGCAACGGGTCCGGAGCGTAAATCTGGCGCGGCGTCAGCGACTCCGTCTCCAGGTCCATCAACAGGGCCGACACCGCCGACAAAATGGCGTGCTCCGTCAGCGCCGGTTCCACCCCGTGGGCTATGTCCGGAGCGACAGGATCCCAGGCCGTAATTAGATAATGACAATCCAGCCACCGCGGCGCCGGCATTTGGCTGACAACCCCGTTCCGGACCTGGCGCAACCCCTCATTCAAACGCATGCCGTGGTTTTCCCGCAAATCTGCCAAGTAAATATTGACCGCTCGTTGTTGCAAACCGCCCACATACTTGCGCCAGTTTTCGTCAGGCGGCTCGAAGCCAATCTGGCCGGCCTGCAGCCCGAGGTTTTGGTTTTTCTCGAACAGCTTACGCAGAAGCAGGCTAAAGTAATGGATCATAAAGTATTGCCCTCTTTTCCCCTGGTTGGCGGCATCTCAGTTCAACGTAATTCCGGGTGGCGCATTTGTTTAACCTCTCGTTCCGTATTGGGGCGCGCAAACTCAAATCGCAGATTATCGGCATCCAGCGCTTTTTTCCAGTTGTCGCCCTGGGCTTTTTCTTGCACGTGATCGAGACTGATGCGTGTTTCTTCAACCGGTATTCCCGAGCCAACCCCCGAAAGCACCGGAGCAGTTTGTTTACCCTCGGGCAGGCTAAACCCGGCATCACTAAAAATTTTCTTGGCCGCAGGATCTTTACGTATACGCCGGTAGAACGCTTCGCGCGTACGATTATATAGCTCCTCGTAATTGTTCTCGGTGAGGGTCTCTTTCTTGAGGATCTCTGCCTTTGCGTCATTCCATAGCTTTTCCAGACGGGGATGGTCGGATATTTTTTTCCCGATCACCGCCCGAATCCGGGCTACAGCTTGTCGCTGATTTTCTCCCGGAAGTACAGGCACCTTATCAATATCCAGTTTTGGTTTGGGCTTGCCCGGCACCCGCTTGCCCTCAATCCGGGGTTCGGATTTGCCTCCGGTGACCCTGGGCACAGAGGCTTTTTCAACGATGTCACCTTCAAACGCTTTCTCCACACTCTTAGCCCATCGTTCCGCCCCCTTTCTTTTCTTCCATTCTTGTTTGATCTCAGTTCGTTCGCCGGGCCGGGGGTGATAGCCACTGCCGGCCGTAGCTTTTGGGGCAACTCCGGAAGAATTCGGCGTGTCCGGCATTTTAGAACTTGATCCGACCGGCCGGGATACCGGCGTATCCTCAACTACCACTGTAATCGGAGACACTTCACTGCGGCCGGGGACCGGGGTCCTGCCGTCAAGCTTGCCGCCCCCCGCCTCTGTTTCAGTTGAACGTACCGGCACCTCGCGGATGACTGAACGCTCTACAGCTTTCGGCGGCAGTTCAAGTACAGGAATGGTAGTTGGGAGATCTTTCAAGTTCATTAAATCCCGGTTAGTGGAACGGCCCTGATTCTTTCCTCCTCCAGCCGCGAACAGAATCCCCTCAAGGTTAGCAAATAGATTAATCACTCTCGGATCACTGTAAAAAACAGAGGCAATCGAAGCCGCCGGACTTGAGGCTATTGTCCGCAACAATTCCATTTGTTCAGATTTAATAATGTTTGCCTTGAAAGTGGCTGCCTCAAATTCCGTCATTTGGTAAAAATGGCCGTGAAACTCACCCATAACCAAGGTCTTTTTTTGCCTTTCAATCTCTTCCATTGCAGCATTTATATCAATTTTAGGCGGCTTGCCGAGATTGTTTCGCAGGTCCCTTTGCACGATCCTGCGAAGGATTTCAATACCCAGTCGCTTGAAATTGTCCTGTTGGACGGCATAAGCCAGTTCGACCACCGAGTGACGCCTCAGCCAAAAGCCAATATTTTTAAAACTGAAAACCAGTTCTTCATCCGAAAGCGATTCCAATGCTCTTCCGTCTGGGCTCTTCTCAAGCGGCAGCTCCGAAACGTCACGCGCAAGCCCTATTGGGCTGCGCATCTGGACCTGGACCGGGCCGGTAGCATCAGCTGCCCGGCAAGCCTCCTGTTCTGCTTCAGAGTCTCTGCCAGGCGCCGGTCCACTCCATACTCCAGAACCTGATTGCTGCACCACATGTGTCAACTCATGGGCTAGAAGCCGCTTTCCGGCGGTTGTGGCCGGCGCGTACTGCCCGGCGCCGAAGACTAAATCCTTCCCGATGGTGTAAGCCCGGGCACTAGCCGAACGCGCCGACCTAGCCGCCCGGGCATCCGTGTGCACCCGCACCTGGCTGAAATCATGCCCGAAGCGCTCTTCCATATCAGCCAGGGTGATTGGGTCAAGCGGCCGGCCGGACGAAAGCAAAACTTCATGTAAAATAGGCGGCGCAATATTCGTACCGGACTGCAGTAACCGGCTAACTGCCTGATTGCCAGCCATATGCTGCAGGTCCATAATATCTGCGTACGGATCGAATGATCCGGCACGGTTGTCCCTCTCCGGCACGTATCCCTGGACCTTACCGGCGCTTTTATCTTTTTCGGATTTCCTGGAAACAGGTCCCGCCATTGCAACTAACTCCCGTTACCGCGAATTTGCGGTGTTTTCATCTCGCCATAGAGTTCGGTCTCGGATAAAGTCTTGCCCATTTTCTGGTACTCGTGCTTCGTTGCCCGGATAAGGCATTCCATGGCTACCTCGCCGCCGTCGGCGGCAGCCAGAAAGGATGCCGCGAGGGCGATATTCTTGATATTCCCGCCGCTCAACTTGAATTGCCGTGCCAGAAACTCCAGTTCAACATCTGCCGCCAGTGGCACTGCTTTGGGCCAGATGCCGGCCCAGATGCGCCGGCGGCTTTCTTCGTCAGGAAACGGGAAGTGAATAATAAAAGCCATCCGCCGCATAAAGGCGTCGTCCAGGTTCTGGCGCAGGTTGGTGGCCAGTATGGTTACGCCCTCGTATTGCTCCATCTTTTGCAGCAGATACGATATTTCGATATTCGCGTAGCGGTCATGGGCGTCCCGCACTTCGGAGCGTTTGCCGAACAGCGCGTCGGCCTCGTCAAAAAAGAGTATTGCGTTGGCGCTTTCCGCAGCGGTGAAGATCCGGTCAAGATTTTTTTCCGTCTCTCCGATATATTTGCTTACCACGCCGGACAAGTCGATCTTGTAAAGGTCGAGTCCAAGCTCGTTGGCGATGATCTCGGCGGCCATGGTTTTGCCGGTGCCGGACGGTCCTGAAAACAGGGCGTTTACTCCTTTACCCAGCGATAGTTTCGAGTCGAAGTCCCACTCTCCCAGCACACGGTGGCGGTATATGACCCGCCGGCAAATCTCGCGCAATTGGGTCATGGCTTCCTGCGGCAGCACGATATCGTTCCAGGTGCACCTGACGTCAACCTTTCGAGTCAGCGCCGCCAGCTCGTATCCGGACTGGGCACGCGCCGCGGTGAAAATATCCTTCATGGCCGGCTTGTCGTTGATACCGTCCCTGCCATCGCCGGTCGCCGTGGCGGCATTCCAACAGGCACACTTCTTGGCGGATTTTACCGCGGACGCGATCTGATGCCGCGTCAACCTGAAGCGGCTGGCGAGGGCATCAAGTTCACTCTCATCCAGCGAAATATTTTCCGCCCTGAGACTTTCGTTCCAGCAACTGCGCCGGCAACCGTAATCAGAGGTGGTGAAAGGCACTGTTACCACCCCTCCCGGCCCGAATCCGTGCCATACCCACGGTTTTGTTCCCATCAACACGGTAATGCCGCTGTCTTCTGCCAGCGCCTTAAGCAACAGCCTGCAGGGCGCCGCGTTTTCATCGCTGAATAATGCGTCCGTTTCATCCAGGCAGAGTATGGCATCCTTGAACCAAGCTTCGCGAAGCAGTATCTTGAGCAAATTCGCGAAGCCGGGCTCCCTGTACACTGTGGAGAGGTCGGCGACCAATATGGGCATGCTTGTCTCAAAGGCCAGCGCTGCCGCGGCCATCCTTTTGCCCGCACCACGGGGCCCCTGGAAATAGAGGTGTAATTGCTGCCGCTTCCGGCGGGCATGGGCCGTAAGAGAAAGCAAAGCGCGTCTCGATTCGACTTCCAATGGCACACTCCCCATCCCGATAGACGGATATGTAAATTCGCAAAAAGGAGATAACCGTGAATCCAATCCTTCCTGGAAGAAAATCATATTTGTGACTTGTTCATCAAGCATGAGGTAATGTGACAGGAGAGATGGCTGGGGATTATTGGGTTCCGCTATCAGGTGAATCAGATTTTTACCGACCAGAGGAGAATCCGGTGCAAAGTGAGCGCGTTTCTCAATTTTCTCCTCGACCGTTGAACACAGCAGGTTGAGCGCTAAACCGACACTGGCTCTCCGGTGTGCCACATGATCCTGAAGGTAGGCATAAAGACGCTCGTACCGCGTGTCGAGCTCGGGGGCAAGGGCGATAATGATAATATCCATGTCAAAGTGGGAAAGCCCAAAGGCGTCTTTCAGCCATGCAATGCGGGAACCTTCTACATATGATTGGTGTTGAGAATCCTTGACACATTCATCCCCGGACCAAAGCAGCGGCGCGCCGGGCTCACGGTCAAGCAAGCGCCTTGCTTCGTCCGGGCTGATATGGAGTCCGCGAAAGGGGTCGGCAGCCGCCTGGGTTCCATAGGCTGCCTCTGCCAGGACTATTGCTTTCTCAATCATTCGATCCAGCCTGCCCAAAGATGTCAAAAGTCCTTTCAAGCCCAACTTATCTCCCTTAAATTAGTGGCTTTTCTGCCTATTATTTACCATTTCAACTAAATTTAATAAATTATATAATATAACTTTAGCAATGTAAATATTAAAAATAATTAACGTTTTTAGTATAATCTTCTACTATTGGTAAACTCCAATTATTCAGCAGGGCTTGAGACGGCCAATTACCGATAACAAAAAAGCGACAGATAATCTGTCGCGATAAAAACTCATCAAATAAAAGCCTGAATGCTGGAAGGATTATATTATTTTATTAAAAATGAACAACTTCAACTTCATTTTCCCTCATATTGTTCTCCATGGTCCAAAAACGCGCCTCACCTGAATATATACGGAATATAACCAAATTGGGGTCATCATCACCCGAAACTATCGCTTTCAAAAAAGGCCGCTCTTCAACCAGCCTTTTTTTGAGCCCGGGGTCGTCCACAAACTTCACTTTGCCGGTAACTCTCAACATTCTTTCCGCTCTTTCAGCAGCCCCCTGGGTAAAAAAGCAAACTTCCACTTTAGGATTATTAACCAGCTGTCTGTAAATACGCTTTGGGACACCAGTATGAAAGTAAAATCCAGTTTCATCGGCAAACCACATCAGAAATCCCCTCACCCTGGGTTGATCCCCTTCGCTAGTGGCGACGTAACAAACTTGATTTTTGTTGGCGAATTCTATGACTTCACGTAAATCCATGACCTACTCCCCCCTCTGGCATGTTAGGACAATTATACTACATGACAAAGTGGCAGTCCTTAAAATATCCTGCCCTGTTGTTTAGGAATACTGCCTTTTTCCAAACCCTTTTGATAATCAGAGGGAGACATTTTATACAACTTATAGAAGCATGACGATAAATAGGCGGCGCTGTTGAATCCGCACTCGCAGGCGATAGCCGCTATTGACTTCTCCCCTTCCAGCAGAAGTTTTTTCACGCGGTCCATACGGATATGATTTAAATAACTAATCGGTGTTTGACCGGTTTCTCTTTTAAAAATTCTCGCGTAATGTGACGGGGACATGTTGGCTATCCCCGCCAGCCGCCCAACAGATATCTTTCGCCATAGATTAGAATGCATATAATCAATAGTTTTGTCTATTTCAAATCGATGTTTAATCCGGTCTTTCTTACCATTAATATTAAATATGCTCCTAATTATCAAATGACATATTTCGATGCTGAGCGCCTTTACGACAACTTCAAAACCAGGCATCTTCTCATCAATTTCGATCATGAAATCCTTGAGCCTTGATAATAAAGCAGGCAAACATTCATATACCGCTCCGCAAAAAACAATATTCTGAGTGACTGGGTATGCCAGCAACTGCTCTTGAAAAAAATCTTTATCAATAAGAATTGCCACATATCTCGGATGTTGACCGTAATAAACCTCATGGTGAGGGATGCCCGGTGACAGCGCTAAAATTTCCCCCTGCGGAGACTGAATAATATCTTCACCAATCTTTAGAGCAGTCCGGTCATTAATAGCAAGGGTGAACATATAAGAAGGATGTTTATGCCGGGGCGAAATTGCGTAATAGCAAGGCCCGGTCACCGGCATAAACACACCTACCTTCTCACCGGCGAAACAATCCACATGAATAAGCTGTCCCTGTTCAACCGGGCCGACCAACCGTTGAATTTTTGTTAATTCAGATTGGGTTATACCAGCCATATAAAAATGCCTTCCATAAATAATTAAATAAATTCTAAGATGTCATTGTTTCCATCTGTTCCACAAGCTTGGTGAATAAATCGAGCCCGTCCTGCACCGGTTGAGGCGTGGTCATATCCACCCCGGCGGTTTTTAATAAATCAAGCGGGTGACCGGAACCGCCCATTTTCAGGAAATTCAAATAACGGGAAACCGCTGGCTCTCCTTTTTCAATGATTTGCTGCGCTATCGAAGTAGCGGCGGAGAAGCCCGTGGCGTATTTGTACACGTAAAAAGCCGAATAAAAATGAGGAATGCGGGCCCATTCCAGGTCTATGTCCTCATCGACAACAATACCGGGTCCGTAGTAGTCGACATTCAACTGGCGGTATATTTCACTTAGAAGAGCGGGGGTCAGGGCTTCTCCGGCTTCAACTTTTTCGTGGATAATTTTTTCAAATTCAGCGAACATGGTCTGTCTGAAAACCGTACCCCGGAATTCCTCCAAATAATGGTTCAGCAAGTACAACTTTTTATTCCGGTCGGTTTCAATATTAAGCAGGTGAGCCATCAGCAGAGACTCATTAACCGTAGAAGCCACTTCCGCCGTAAAAATCTTGTAGTGAGCATAGACGTACGGCTGTTCCCGGTATGAATAATAGGAATGCATGGCGTGCCCCAGCTCGTGCGCCAGCGTGAAAACACTGTTGAGATTATCCTGGTAGTTCAGCAACACATAAGGGTGCACCCCATAAGGTCCCCAGGAATAAGCGCCGCTGGTTTTAGCTTTGCTCTCATAAACATCCACCCACCCCGCAGTCAGCCCGCGGGCCATGGTTTCCCCGTAAGAATCGCCCAACGGGGCCAGTCCTTTCCGGACCAGCGCCACAGCTTCCCCGTATGGGATTTCCCATGACACATCCTTCACCATCGGAGCATACAGGTCATACATATGCAACTCGGCCAGCCCGAGCAGCTTTTTCCGTAAAGCCACGTAGCGGTACATGGAACCCAGGTTGTGCCGCACCGTGGCAATAAGGTTATCGTATACGGCCGGCGGGATGTTGTCGGAAAAGAGGGCTGCTTCCATGGTGGTAGGATATTTCCGCACCCTGGTATAAAACACGTCTTTTTTCACACTGTTGCTGATCGTGGCAGCCAGGGTGTTTTTTAATTTCCGGTAAGAACAGTAAAGGGCTGCAAAGGCTTCCTGCCGGACCCGGCGGTCTCCGCTTTCCATTAGCTGAAGATAACGTCCGTGGGTGACTTCCACTTCTTTCCCTTCTTCGTCATGGATGGAAGGGAAAGTGAGATCGGCGTTGTTAATCATTTTAAAAATATTGGCAGGCGCCTGGATCACATCTCCCGCCTGGGCAATGATCTGTTCCTCCGCCGCGGACAGGACATGCGGCGCGAACCGGAGAATTTCATCCAGGGCAAAATGATAGCGCGCCAGGGCACTTTCTTCCTGCCGGAAGCGCTGCAGGATGTCTGCGGGGATAGCCAGTATCTCAGGCACGATAAAGGAAAGCGTTGCTTCCACGCTGGTGTTCAGACTGTCGGCCCGGTCCGTCAACGCTTGATAGACAGGATTGCTGTTTTCCTCATCCCGGCGCATGCGGGCATAAACATAAACTTTTTCCATGAGCTCCTGCAGGCGCTCCTCCGCCTGTAATACTGCCAGCAGGGTTATTGCCGACTGTCCGAGCTTCCCTCTATAAGATTCAACCTCACCGGCCATCTTCTGAATCTGCTGAAAATCCCGCTCCCACAGTTCATCAGTCGCGTATATATCTTCCAGCCGCCACTTGTACTGCTCCGGAATTTCCTTTCTGGTTGGCAAACTGCCCATCTTCTTCAAAATATAAACCTCCTTCCACATAATTATTTGTATTCGGGATCGAATCCCAAAATAAATTTTTCGCGCGCTTTTTTGGTCACACCGGCACATCTAAGCACCCGGAACCTCCCGCGCCCCCTGCAAGAGATCACATCGCCCGCGGCAACCGGTTTTGCCGGGTTGACCTGCTGGCGCCAGTTTTGAAAAACCTTCCCCTGCTGCACCAGTATTGTTGAATCGGCTCTCGACAGGTTAAAAGCCTTGCCAACCAGCGCGTCAAGGCGAGGCGAGGCGGCGGTAACCACTTTCTCGACCAGTTCCGGCGCGCTGAATATAAACCCGGCTTCATCCAATAGCCGTACTGTTACCGGATACCGGCCGACTTTATGCAAATTTTGGGTTAGAAAAGTTAATATTTCTTTGGCGGCAAAAATAGCCGCGCCTTTTTCCTGCCGGACAATATCACCTATTTTATCCCTGTTGATTCCCAAACCCGTCAAGGACCCCAGGTAATCGCGGTGACCGGGCAGACTGTCCGTCCGCAAAGGCACTATCTGTAAAATTCCCACTTTGTAGTCTTCTTCATACCATTGATTATCTTCAGCCACTACCAGCGCCCGGCGTCGTTCCGCCTCCCGGTACCTGCCCCAGAGCAGGGCTCGCGCGCCTCCGAACCCTTGGCAGATATCCTCCAGCAGGCCCGCTTGACCGGGATCAAGAAACCCCGTAAGCACAACAGCCTTTTTCGCTTTCACCACCGCGCGGACATAGTCAAGACATCGCGCGGCAAAAAGCCTTTCGTCCGCGTTTCTGGCCAAATTAAGCAACGATTCTTTATGATCAACCGGCATGCCTTGTTCCCTACCGTTTCTTCATAACCTGGCCGCCGCACTTTCACCCGCCACATAACCGGACGACCAGGCCCACTGGAGGTTGAAACCGCCGCAGTCGCCGTCAATATCCAGCACTTCTCCCGCAAAGTATAGTCCTGAAACAATCTTTGACTCCAGGGTTTGCGCGTTTACCTCCGCGACATCCACGCCTCCCGCGGAAACCTGGGCGTTCAGCCAGGAAGTGGTGCCGGTTATTTCAAAACGCCAGTCCTTAAGAATCCTGACTATATTGCCGAGTTCCCCGGCGGTAATCCGGCCCGCCGGCTTGTTTGCGTCGGCAATCCCGGCCTCGCGCAAAACAACGGGGGCCAGCCTTTTGTTAATAAATCCGACGAAGCTGAAAGCCAGGGGTTTTTCCGGCCTCGTTTGCAAACGCCTGGACAGGTACTCTTCCAGTTTCCGCCCGGAAAGATAGTCGATTAAACTTAACTTCAGGTGCACTTTTTGATTTTTTTGCATATATTCGCCCGCTTTGCGGCTCAGACTGAGGATTGGCGGGCCGGAAACGCCGTACTCGGCAAACAGTATTTCCCCGCGCGCACCGGCAACCGGCCGGTTATTGACAATAATCTCCGCATATCCTGCGAATTTTATCCCCTTGACCTGTTTTAAAAATTTAGCCGCTAATTTTAATTGCACCAGCGCAGGGAATGGCTTAATAATCTTGTGCCCGAAATTTTCGGCCAGGACATAGCCGCTCCCGTTGGAACCAAGCTGCGGGGCCGCTTTCCCGCCGGTCGCGATAATAACCCGGTCAGCATGGATTGCTCGCCCGTCCGCCAGGTTAACAACAAACTCCCGCCCGTTTTTCCTGATCTCTTTAACATCAGCCTCGCAAATTACCTTCACGCCGGTTTCATCCAGTTCGTAACGCATTACGTCAAGCACGCTGGAAGCCTGCTCGGAACAGGGAAAAACCTTGCCGCCATCCTCTACTTTATGGGTTATGCCAAGGTATTCAAAAAAATCTATGGTTTTCCGCACATTGAACCGGCTCAGCGCCTCCCTGGCGAATTCCGGGTCTTTTCCGTGATAATTTGTAATTTCGAGGCCGACATTAGTCAGGTTGCACCTGCCGTTTCCGGTAGCCAGAATTTTTTTGCCAACCCGCTGGTTCTTTTCCAGAATCGTTACACCGGCCCCCGCATGCCTGGCCGCAATAGCGGCCATGATGCCCGCAGCCCCGCCGCCGATCACTGCGACTCTCGTCAATGATACTACAGACATGCTCAAAAACCTCCGGCTGGAATAACCTCAATCAGTCGAACAAATTCGCTCTTTGGTAACCTGTAAGCTTCTACCACAATTTTATAGTAACATTTCTAAATGATCAAATTTCACCCGGTTCAGTCAAATGAATTCTCCAAAGCGTTGGTGAGCAAAAGCTGTATTGACTTGGTGGGAAAAATTTCATTGACAGAGATATGAATAGCGTTCATAATTATAAATTATGTTATTTATGGCAACCAAGAGTATTGGAGGTGGTGAGATGAGAGCCAGGCATGAGCGGGAACGGGAATCTCGGCGGGAAAGTATCATTAAAGCTACCGATCAACTTCTTAACGAGAAGACATTTGAGTCAATTACTATGGATGACATAGCCATAAGATCTGATTTTGCCAAAGCATCCATTTATCAGTATTTCAAAAACAAGGAAGAGCTAATAATGGAGGTTTTTTCCAAGGTCCTGAAGACACAATGTCGTTTAATCGAAGAGAAATGTTTGTCGCAGACTGCTCCTGTTCAAGCGCTGAGGAACTATATAAAGCTTGAAATTGAATTTATTCGCCGATACCCATGGCGTCCGAAGGTCAGAGCAACTTTTCCCTTTAGAGATTATCCTGCAGATAGCCGTTTACTTGCTCTATATGCTCAGAAGAAAAAGCTCATTGCAGGGATCATTCAACGAGGCCAGACAGAAGGAACATTTATTATGTCCGACCCGGATGTTTTGACCAATATGATTCTCTCGGCAAGTGGAGGATTTGCAAATTATTTTTCTACTCGTATATCCGCTGATTTACAGAGCCCGGAAATCGAGCTGTTTATCTCAACCATAATAAAAGGGATTACCAAGGGGTGCAGTGACGAATGCCAAATCCAATAACACCAGCTAATATTCCAATAGAGGAGCCGAAGAAAAAACCGATATCCAAGGGAGTCCGTATTGGTATCTTGACCTTGGCCGTAATCGCGGTAGCTATTTTCGGCATTCGCTGGTACATTCAACTAAAAACTACGGTCACAACTGATAATGCGAAAGTGTCTGCAGATTTGGTTAGTATCAGTGCCGAGGTTTCCGGTAAGCTTACCGATGTCTATGTACAAGAAGGAGATAACGTGGAAGCAGGGCAGCTGTTGGCCAAGCTGGATGCTTCCCAATATCTTATTAGCGCTTCCCAGGCGGAAGCAGCATGGGAACTTAGCAAAATAGCCGTTACTAAGCTGCCGAACGATATTAAGTTTGCTCAGATGTCCGTTGCCAAGGCAGAAAGCACCTTATCTGCCGCCATTGCTCAAGCCGATATCAGTAAATTGGCCATGGCAGATTGCAAGCGCATATTGGACAATAATACGGCTTTATACCAGCAAGGAGCTATTTCCAAGGAAACCTTGGACAGCTGTACAACTAAATATGAAACAGCGGTGAAAACCTGGGAAGCTGCGAATGCTAATGTAAATGCCGCCCAAGATTCCGTCTCAGCTGCTCAAGCCCAGTTGGAGACCTTGGATGGAACCGGTAGCGCCTCCTATGCAGCCCAGGAAAAGCAGGCCAAAGCGACTTATGATAATGCCCTGCTGACATTGGAGCGAACAACCGTTAAATCTCCCATCAGCGGAAGCGTGGTAAAAGTATCTGCATTAAATGGACAAAACGTCAGCGCGGGAACCTCCTTGTTTACCATCGTAAATCCCGAGCGGATCTGGGTTTTAGCTAACATTGAAGAAAAAAAGGTAGCCCGGATACATATTGGAGAGAAGGTCAACATTGTCGTCGACGCATACCCCAATATAGTTTTCGATGGTCAGGTTGAAGAGATCGGTGGAGCTACTCAGTCGAGTTTTTCCATCTTACCAACAGAGAACACAGCGGGTAACTATACGAAAGTAGCCCAGCGCCTGCCTGTGAAAATAAGTGTTGTTCAGCAAGATAATAAGTTAAAGCCGGGTATGTCCGCCGTAGTGACCATTAAAACTCAATAAGTGGGGATTTGATTTGAATACCGGTGAATTACAGGATAGGATTAACTGGTCTGCAACCTCAGTCATCATAATGGGAACCTTTTTACAAGGTCTTACCGGAAATATCGTTAACGTTGCGATATCAAAGCTTATGGCTGTCTTTGGTACGAATGCCAACGACATTCAATGGGTACTCACGGCCTACATGTTGACCCAGGGAATCGTAATAGCCCTGGCTGGGTATTTAGGGGACAAATTTGGATATAAAAAAACCTTTGTTGTTGCTCTAGCCCTGTTTACTTTGGGTTCATTCTTATGCGGCACATCGTTTAATTTTAATATGATGATTGTCAGCCGGGTGCTGCAGGGGATAGGAGCGGGGATCATCATGCCTTTAGGCATGGCGATTTGTTTTAGAATTAACCCTATATCCAGAATCGGCATGGTGCTGGGAGTATGGGGGATTGCCGGCATGGCGACTATGGCTATCGGGCCGTCTTTGGGGGGATATCTTATTGAGGCGGCCAGCTGGCGCACGCTTTTTTATATTAATGTACCCGTGGGTTTGTTAGCCATATTTATGGGAGTCGCATTGCTGCCGGAAACGGAGAAAAACTCAACATCGACATTAGATACGGCAGGTATTGCCACCATCTGCGTTGGCTTGTTTTGTCTAATATTTGCCTTAAGCAAGGGCAATCAAATGGGTTGGGGAGATCCCGTGATTGTTGTAATGCTGTTTATTGGAATTGTTAACCTGCTGGTAATGGTAGTTCACGAACTGCGGTGTCCGGAACCGGTGCTCGACATGCGATTATTTAAAAATAAGCTTTTCACTTTGTCCACGATTATTTCTTCTTTCATTCAAGTGGCTTTGATAGTGACAATTTATCTTTTTCCTCTTTTAATGCAAAGCGTACTCGGGCAGACCGCAATGCAAACCGGCCTGGTCTTGCTGCCGTCAGCTTTGGTTACAGCAATATTTATGCCCATCGGCGGCAGGCTTTTTGATAAATATGGGGCGCGGTACCTGATCCTTATCGGCGTGGTGATTATGACCGGTGCATCTTACGCTATGAAGGACTTTAATGCTTCTACATCTTTTAACACGATGATGTTTTGGTTAACGATCCGCGGAATAGGACTTGGGCTGGCGCTGGCACCAGCCATTAATGTGGGGATGGTAGGTATCCCGAAAGAATCAACCGGTACCGCCTCTTCCCTGGGGAATGTCATTCGGAGTGTGGCAAGCACTTTTGGCATTGCTATCATAACGAATTTAATGCAAACGCGTAATACCTTTCACTATGCTAATTTGGCTCAGAATGTAGTTTTGGATAAGCCGGACGGTTTGAATATGGTTTCGGCCTTGCAGAGGATAGGGTTAAATGCCGGTCTTGGGGCACAAGGAGGACAGATTCTTAGTCTGTCCGTGCTATACAAGTATGTAGCCCAGCAATCGATGGTTATGGCTATTTCCGACTGTTTCATTATAGGTGCCGTGTTGTGTGGTATTGCATTTATAATAACTTTGTTTTTACATGACAGAAAGAACCCGGACCTACCACTGCGGAAATTTTAAAAATAAGTTTGCCGAGGGAACGGAATGAAGACCAGGGGGCTAAATGCAGCGCAATTATTTACACATTATAAGCTTGTATTTGCTAAGCAACCTCAAACAAGTTAAGAAAAGGGGGCATATTTTTGGGCAATAGCCTCCGCCACTTTGATCCCGTCCACCGCGGCGGACACAATACCCCCCGCATACCCCGCGCCTTCTCCCGCCGGGTACAGGCCTTTGATCCGTGTCTCGAAGTTTTCGTCCCTGATTATCCTGACCGGTGATGAACTCCTGGTTTCAACACCGGTCAGCACGGCGTCCGGCCGGGCGAAGCCGCGCATTTTCTTATCCAGCGCCGGGATCGCCTCGCGCAGCGTTTCGACCACGTAATCAGGCAAGCAGCCTTTTAACTCGGATAGCCGCACACCTCTTTTGTAAGAAGGTTTTACTGTTCCCAGCCCAATTGACGGCTTGTCCGCCAGGAAATCGCCCACTAGTTGCGCCGGAGCGCGGTAATCTCCGCCGCCAAGTATGAAAGCTTCCCTTTCCCATTTTCGCTGGAACTCCACGCCGGCCAGCGGGTGGTCACCGGGGAAATCACCTGGATTTACCCCGACCAGGAAAGCGCTATTGGCATTTTCCGCATTACGGGCGTATTCACTCATTCCATTGGTGACCACACAGTCCTCTTCCGAAGCGGCCGCCACCACCACACCGCCCGGGCACATGCAAAAAGTGTAAGCCGACCTGCCGTTTGCGGCGTGGTAAGCCAGCTTGTAATCCGCCGCTGCAAGATTTTTGTGCCCCGCGAATTCTTTATACTGCGCCTTGTTTATCAGTTCCTGCGGGTGTTCAATGCGGACCCCGATGGAAAAAGCCTTGGGGGTTAGTTCCACCCCCCTGGCAAGCAGCATTTCAAAAGTGTCCCTGGCGCTATGGCCAAGGGCCAATACCAGCACATCAGCGTCCAGCGCCTCGTTTCCGTTAATCACAATCCCCGATATTTTACCTTTTTCAACTGCCAGATCAGTTACTTTAGCGCTGAACCTGACTTCACCGCCCAGTTCCACAATTTGTTCGCGCAGGTTTTTCACCACCGCCCTCAGCTTGTCAGTGCCGATATGCGGTTTGGCAGAGTAAACAATTTCTTCCGGCGCGCCGGCATCTACCAGTATTTCCAGCACTTTGCGGCATCTTGAATCCCTGATTAGCGTTGTCAGTTTCCCGTCGGAAAAAGTTCCCGCGCCGCCTTCCCCGAACTGCACGTTGCATTCCGGGTCCAGTTCCCCGGTTTCCCAAAACCTTTTTACCGCCGTCACCCTGCTGTCAACATCGCCGCCCCGCTCCAGCAAGAGCGGCCGGTAGCCCATCCTGCCCAGAATCAAACCGGCAAACAGCCCGGCGGGGCCGGTACCGGCAATTACGGGCCGGTATGCTAATTTGTTTTGGCCGGTTTTCACATATTCGTACGCCAGGCGGGGAGCGACAGATATATCGCGGTTATTTCTCAGCTTTTTCAGGACAAGGTCTTCATTAGCCAGTTTTACGTCAATGGTATAAACAAAATAAATCTTGCCGGCTTTTCTGGCATCCACAGACCGCCTGCATATTTTATAGTCAAGCAGTTCTTGACCGCTAATCCCGAGTTTCTTCAACAGGGCTTGCCTTAATTTTGATTTGTCTTCGTCAACCAGCATTTTTAGCCCCGCAACCCTGATCACTATTTAGATACCCCCTTCAAGACCGGCGATAAAATATTATTATAAAAACTTACCAGTATCATACAATAAAGTTTCTCTTTTTGACATACTGACTATACACAATAATAATGAAAAAAATTCCGCTTCAGGGCGTTAACCCGAGGCGGCATGTCGTAAAAAGGGAATACACCTCTTAATTTATTTACTGGAAACCAATAAACAAGAGGTATTTACATAAAATACCATGCGATATACATAAATCTAAATCAACAATTTAACTTACCTTCGTCTCAATCCGCAATTTGTCGGCTACCATGGCAATAAATTCCGAATTCGTAGGTTTGCCG
>NZ_MVQM01000057.1:0-7205 GCF_002067195.1 Pelotomaculum sp. PtaB.Bin117
GGACAACCTTTACACCTCGTGAGTTGGCGGAACTGACTTTCAATTTTTACCGCCGCAATTATATTGAAGGTCTTTTTCTAAGTTCCGGTGTGCTTAAAAATCCCGACTATACCTGTGAGCAAATGCTGGAAGCTCTGCGCATACTGCGGGAAGAGTACCGTTTTGCCGGGTATATTCATGCCAAGATTATTCCGGGCGCTGACAGCCAACTGATTGCCCGAATCGGCGCGCTGGCGGATCGGATCAGTGTAAATATTGAGCTTCCCTCTCAAAACAGTTTGCGGCTGCTGGCACCGGACAAATCAAAGCACGCTATTTTGGGACCGATGGGGTATATTCATAGCCACATAAAAGAGAGCTCCGCAGACAGGAAAAGATATCGGCATGGACCAAAGTTCGCCCCTGCCGGCCAGAGTACCCAGATGATTATAGGGGCCACGACGGACACAGATTTTCAGATTTTAAATTTAACCGAGAGCCTATATAAAAAATACAAGCTCAAGCGGGTTTTCTTTTCCGCTTATATGCCGGTAGCCGAAAACACCCTTTTGCCCGCCATGGGCACAAAACCGCAGCTTCTGCGGGAGCACCGCCTTTACCAGGCGGACTGGCTGCTGCGGTTTTACGGTTTTACCGCCCGCGAACTTTTGGACGAGCAGCACCAAAGCTTTAATCCCTATTTAGATCCCAAATGCCACTGGGCCCTTAACCATATGGAGCTTTTCCCAGTAGACGTAAACCGTGCCGCTTATAACGACCTGCTGCGGGTACCGGGCATCGGCGTAACAAGTGTTAAGCGGATTATCACTGCCCGCCGCACCACCACTCTTAATTTCGACGCGCTCAGAAAGCTGGGGGTTGTACTTAAACGTGCCCAGTATTTCATCACCTGCGGCGGTAAAACCGCGGACGGCATGATAATCACTCGGGATGCGGTGCTGAGGGCTTTGCTGTCTGAAAAAGCCTGGGCCATGTATAACGAGAGATTCCCTCTGCATCCGGAAGCGGAGCAGCTTTCTCTTTTTGATGAGCCGTCATCCTGTCAGGAGGATGTTCAGAAATGCTTAACCGGTCAAATATGATTTATCTTTACGACGGCAGCTTCAATGGGTTGCTGTGCTGCGTCTTTGAGAGTTATGACCAGAAAGAAATGCCGGTGGAAATTTTAGCGCCGGACATACCGCAAGCTACACTCTTTCCGGTTAAAGAAATTATGACCGATCCCCAAAAAGCGAACCGGGTACTGGTTTCTATTCCGAAAAAAATGGGGCATGAGGCCCTGGATTTCGTGCGGCAGGCCTTTTTAACCTGTCTTCCTCAAAAGGAACTGCATATCCTGCGGTTTATGCGCATGGGCTACTGTCACGGCCCCTCCGTGATGGCTATGCTGGCCAACGACGCAGTGCATATACTCTTTAAAGCCGTAAAGCATTTGAAAAACGAAAGCCACCTGCTGAAAGGGTTCCTGCGCTTTTCTGTTTTTAACAACGTCCTCGTAGGCGAGATAGAGCCGAAAAACTGTGTGCTCCCTTTGTTGAGGCAGCATTTCTGCCGGCGCTATCCGGAGGAACGCTTTTTAATTTTTGACAAAACCCATGGTATGGCGCTGGCGTACCACCCTTACCAGTCCGCAATTATTGCTGTTGAAGATCTGGTATTGCCCGAACCTGATCAAAAGGAACAATCTTTCCGCGAACTGTGGCGACTTTTTTACGAGACCATTGAGGTGAAGGGGCGTCACAACCCCCGGTGCCGTATGAGTCATATGCCAAAGCGCTACTGGAAGCACCTGACCGAGCTTAACCGTCCGCAGGAATCCCTGCCAATATCGGCATATCCCGGCTGTAAAAAGCTTCCTGACGGCGGCTCCGACGGGCAGCGTTAAAAAAGTATCTTGCCATTTCAGCCATAATTACGCTGATATATTAAGTATAGGCAGCCTCATCCGCGTCTCCCTAATTTATTAAACCTTTTTACAACACATAAATTCATACAAATACATAATATGGATAAAAATAGTAAAGGAAGAGGTTCTTCATGTCACGCGTCGTTTTATCTGACCAGTGTTTCGTCAAAGAGCCAATTGTCCTTGATAAACCAGCGGCCGACTTTACTGCCGAAGCTTATTACAGGGGACAACGGGTCGATGTTAAGCTCTCTGACTTTCGTAAAAAGTGGGTAATCCTGTTCTTTTATTCCAATGACTTCACCTTTGTCTGACCGACCGAGCTGGCAGCCGTGGCTGACCATTACGAAGAATTTGTACAATTAGGAGCAGAGGTCCTGGCAATCAGTACCGACAGCGTCTACTCACACAAAATTTTTGCTCAGGTATCGCCTTCAGCGAGAAAAGTTCAATACCCGCTCTTATCCGACCCGACCAATGAAATTTCTAAGTGCTATGGCGCCTACAACCCTGAAACAGGGTCAGCTTCCCGGACTACGTTGATTATTTCACCTGACGGCTTAATAAAGTTTTTTTGCAAGTATCCCAGGCCGGTAGGTCGTAATGTGCTGGAAATAATACGTGTCCTGCAAGCCCTCAGGTTTAGCGAAACTACCGGGTTAGGTGCTCCAGCCGGTTGGATGCCGGGTCAGCCAGGTATTCAGCGCGATTGGAACATGGTGGGGAGAATTTAACTATTCTCCAGCATAAGGTCTCTACTCTGTTCAACCGGAACAACTTCCGATTTACCGCAACCCGCCATAATTAAGAAACTAAGAAACCGGGCTTCAGCATATCTTTCAACGCTGAGAAATCAACCGGGAATTCCTGTATGCCGGCGGTATAGGGCCAATATTCATACTGCTGGAAGTAAACCACGACCGCGCTATCGGCAAGGTAAAAATCCTGGTCGTCCCTGATGGTCTCGAAGGGTTTGTTTTCCGACAATGTTCCTTCCTTAACCCGTTCGTTTACCTCATTCCTGACGGTATTGTTAATAAGAGAAACATAATCCGCGTCATTTTTCATCAAATCCTTGAGCTGGTATTCTTCACCTGTTTTCAGGTTGAAGGTATGGGAGCTTTGCACCGTCAGTCCGTGCGCCCCCCCGGCGTACTGGTAATCCATGCATACAACGCTCAGCAGTCCGCTTTGATTGTATTTCAACCGGTAGTCGAAATAGGTTTCACACTTGTTTGGACTGCCCGTATAACCCGACGCCCTGACCTTTTCCATTTCTTCAACATTTTTCAGCCCTTCATTCCTGGCATCCGTTGCTGATTTCTCGAAAATGGAGTTTATACTGTCCTGCACGGTTTTATCAGCCAACCCGTCGATCTGCGGGTATTGTATGGTTATTTTAATCTTATCGTCCTCAGAAGCTTCTTTCACTGTTTTTATGGAAATCGCGTTCTTTTTAACGCTTTCAAGCTGCATTATTCCATTTTGCCCGTCCCACCGGACTTTAAGCCCCAGGTTGTCGGAGAAAAAGTCCGCCCGCATGTACATTCTGTCTCCTATTGTTACGCTGCCGCCATAGAACCCCTTGGCTGAATAATCTCCGCCCATATAATAGACATGGTCATCCGCGGTTATTTTATCATTGCTCAAATCAATAACTATATTTTCCCCGGGTCTGGAAACGGAAACCGTCTGTTCCTCTCCCGACCACTGTATTTCATACCCTAGCGCTTCACCAACCGCCCGCAGCGGCAGGTAAACATCTCCTCCGTAAATATAGGCGCAAGCTTCAATGTTAGCACCGTCCAGCACAATTGCGGCTTGAATTTCTTTGGCCGCAAAGCCATAAGCACACGCAGAGAATAGCAGTGAGACAATGGTTCCTAACATAATTACCCTTTTTCTCATCACATCGACACTCCTTCGCCAGTACAATCACCAGCCATGCTTAATGCTTATCATCCGGGCTTTACAGATGTCAGCCCGCTAACCGGCGGGCTGACTCTCACCAAGTTTCTTTTTCAGTTTACCGATATCCGGTCCTTTCTATTTCACCTCCAAAGTCACCGTTTTTCCCGTCAAGGCGTCGATGTATTTTCCACCATAGCTGTAGTCCGGCAGGTAAACCAGGAGAGGCTTGGGTGCTTTCTGGCCGAAATATTCAGGCCAGACGTAAACCAGACGCAGCGGTTGGCTTTTCAGAAATTCAGCCTTGGCAGCTTCAGCCGTCACCACATTCCCGCTGTCCGGCAGGTTGACGGACGAACTGCCGTTTCCGCTGGAATAAGCAGTAATCCTGCCTGTAAGTCCGTCTACAGTAACATAGTTATAACGGTCCGAAACCGGGATGCCCTGGTGGGTAAGTGTGAAAGTAAAATGAAATTCCGGCCGCTGCTCATTGTCCGGGAGCTTGCTCCTGTCCACCCAGTCGGGAATGCTGTCTTCCTGCGCCTGGAAGCTCGACATGACCAACTCGACCGCGCCTTGCTCCAGATACCTTTGCACGAATTGCATAGCCGTTTCCTGCGCGGTTTCTCTGGTTACCGTCCCCTTTTGGCCGCGCCCGGATTCATCGTAGAGGCTGAAGCCGACAACCTGGCCTGTATCTGCCAGCGTGCTGATAGTTAAAAAACGATTTATGCCGCCCTGCTCCGTCTGGGGTTCGGAATGCCAGCTGTACTCTTTCACCTTAATCCCCGAATTAAGGTAATCTCCTTCCCTTATAAACTTCATCCCGGAAATATCTATGCCGGTTTCAGCGGCAAGCAGGGCGGCGGCTGCTTCGGGAGTCCCGGCAGCCAGTTTCTTGCCCTCTCCAGCCAGTCTGATCCGGCTGGTCAGCGGCTGCTCGTGAGATTCAGCCAGCGGCTTCCCTGTTACAGCGTCTATGAACGCATACATAGCAGGAGTAGGAGTATATATTAAAACCGGCCGGGTTTCGACCTCCTCATCGCCCAATATAGGGTAAGGGTACTGCATGGGCTGCCGCTCAACGTAGTTCAGCTTCATTTCCAGCAGCCCGGCATAAATCTCTGCCGCCGCTTCCTTCGTCACTGCCAGGGCGGGATCGGGGAACACCGCCGGATCCGGCCCGCTGTCTTTTATGCTGTCATTTCTCTTGTAGGATCCTTCCGTATAATATTCGGTAACATGCCCGGCGGCGTCGACACTCACCCGAATGCCGCTGTTTAAAAAGGGTATACCGTTGATCAGGCGCTCAAACTGCACATTCGCCGAGGCCCACCTTATCTCGTTCCCCTTGTCGTCCCGTGCGCCTCCACTGCCGTAGCCTATCTGATCGCTCATCTGATAGTCCTCCATTTTGTCTCCCAGAACCTGCCGGGCGAATTCAGCCGCCTTTTCCTTGGCCAACCCGGAAGCCGGAAACTCTACAGAAGCCCAATTCGGGTTCCGGATATCGAACCTGAGCAGTTCTCCCGTATCAGTTTTAAAGGTGAGGTTGGCGTGAGTTCGCCTAATGTCGGGTCCCACATCCCCGGTGTTGTCGTTCAGAACTACCCCCCAAGTGGCCTCCCCTTCGTTATACATGCCTTCCACGGAAAGTTCCTTTAGTTCGGGCACAATTTGGTAGATTTTTTCCAGCGCCTGCCGCTGCGATTCGTTTAACTCCGCCTTTGCCACCGGCTGTCCGGCGGCCCCGTCTTGCAACTCCACAGTTGCCGTACCGCCTTGTGCTGCCCGCCCGCCCGACGCCTCTTTTTCCGCCGCCCAGGCGGTCGTGGACAACAGCATGCCCACAGCCAGCACTACAACGGCTGCTCCCTTAACCCTTTTCAAAAGATCTCCTCCTTATTTATGTTGTTTCTTAATATAATTGGTTTCAGGATATGCTTGGTTTCTTGCAAAAATTATATGGAATATTAATTATATTTTTATGCTTATAGCTTTATCATCAGCATTTATAATGCCATTTTCAATGACGACTTTAGCATCATAGTCAACTCCTACTAAAGTTTGCTTTTCACCTGTCAATAAATTCATAATAGCTGATTCGCGAGTTTCATCCAAAGCTTTTGCTGACCAGAAGACGTAATTGTCTTTTACCATGTATTTAAAATTCAAGCCGCCGGAACGACCACCACTTGCGATTGCACGCTGCTCCTTGGTCTCAAGATTCATGCCGATAATTCTTATGGAGCCTTGGTTCCAGTCTGCACCGGCCAAGTATTCTTCTATCACAATCCAATTATTATCGGCAGGTGTGATATCGGTAACTCTGGTTAATACTTCTCTTCCGGCGCTATCAACTGCTATTAACGGTAGTTCTGTTATAAGTTTTGCATCCTTCTTATTTAGCGTGTTGCAAGATGAAAGGTAAATAGATGTAGATGTAATTGGGTGTGGGTATCCTTGTGTATCAAGCCCGCTACGATCAATTAGCTCACAATGAGACCAAACAGTTTGGTCATCAATAGCCGCATAAACCGTCTCATCGAACGTACTAATACCTTCTTTGTTTGAAAGTGAACAACCACTTAATAAAGACAACAAACAGCACCACGACATGAGCAAAAAAAACTTTTTCATGCAATAAGCTCCTTGCACCTTATATTTTTCCAGGCATGGAGACTAAAATCATTGCGGGAATCCTTCCGCAAATTCCACCACTGCGCTGGTCGCCGGGAGGCGGACTAAGACAGAGGGATAAACTATTTCCTGCGCCGTCACCTCCCCGGGCATCGGGCTGTCCATCCGGTAATAAACCTTCAACTTGCCGTTGCTTTCACCGCGAACGCCAATTATTCCCACTCTATAACCGGCGGCGGACTTTTCCCCGGCCGAGACGCAAGCATAGCTCCATTCACCCAGGGTTTTAACGCCGGTAAAGAAATCTTTGGCGTTGGCGGCCGCCCAATTTCTGATTTCCAGCGGCACGCTCTCGTCATCCGGGGACATGATCTTGAAAGGCACCCACGGATTAGTAGACCACGGTAAAAAATGATACGGTGATTCCATCCTTTCTGTAAGGTCTTTAATCCGGTCAAACTCTTTAATCAGGTCGTTCGCTTTTTCGACGGTGTCGCTCGCAGGGTACTCCGCCAATATTCTCTGCGGGTAAGCGGCGTCGCCGGTGTATGCGCCGAGCGCCAGCAGCGCGTCGTCGGCCATGCTGCTGTCCGGGTATTCTTCGACAAATTGCCGGTAGGTGGAAATGATTTTCCCCCGAATATCAGACGGGTTAAAGGCGAACATGGCGTCGTCCCCCCACTCGTCCAGGCCGATGTAGCAAAGGCCGGCGGAGTAAAGCGCCCTGGCCTTCAGCTCCGGCGCGGCGGAC
>NZ_MVQM01000058.1:0-4492 GCF_002067195.1 Pelotomaculum sp. PtaB.Bin117
GTCATCAGCACCTTTAACAGCGAAACACATCGCCCGTCCGCCGCGAAGCTATGGCATATGCCGCAGGCCTCTGCGCTGCCAATACCCCCGGCGGCCGCCTTTCTAGCCACTCCGCTGGAAGTACAGGCCACGTCATATTTTGCCGCACCGGTCAATATTTGCAGCTTATGAAAAGCATCCAACCCGCTCAGCTCCTTATAATCTTTATCATATTACAGAACAAATGTTCTTGTAAAGGACCCGAGGAAGTTATTCACCAGCGAATGCTGGACAACCTGCCTGACGATCTGGATAAGGCTGAGGGGTCATATATTGGGGACGCGATAAACCCGGTGGCTATAGAAGTGGAAGGGTAAATTAATTGGCGTGATTATAAATCGGACAGCGAGTTCAAGTTATACAACTAGGTTAAAAATAACTTTAGATATTAGTTGGTAATAGATAGCATAGGTAGCAAGGAATGAACGAGACATAAATGTAAAAAACCGCCTAAACTAGGCGGTTAAAAGAATGTTACATCTTTAAAAGTTCTTTTAGTTCAGAAACATCACTATTATACTTGTCTTTAATTAGTTCTTCATATTTAGATTTTATTTCGTCATCTGAAAGGTGTGGTACAAAATAAAAAAAGTCATTTAAATCTTTACATGCTTTAATATAAGCATTTGTTACAGCTTCAAAGTTAACCTTTTGCTTATCGCTTTCTACCAAATTAAAATCAGTTTTTAAATCGCTTTCATTCTTTAGCTGTTTTATTTCATTGTAAATTTGTTGATTATTAATTGTGAATTGCTCAGTGTCAATTTTACCATTAATCCAATCACTATAGTTGTTATTAGTTTTGTTAGCTATAGTTTCTAGCCGTGATGTCCATTCCTTATATAGACTTAAAAAATCTTCTTTTTTTGTAATAGTTGTTTGACCATTGTGATCTGTTGTATCTGTACTTGTTGTAGTAGTTTTTTGATTTATTAAATTTGTGCAGCCAACTAATACAACCAATACGACAAGTAAAATAATGGTTGCGAAACGGGTTTTCATTTTACTTCCTCCTTTCCCTTCTGTTAATTCTTTACCTAAAGGCAAATACCTTTTTGCAAGATATGGAAGAGGAGTTGGGAAGTTGTAATACACTTTTGACTTATATTGTGCAACAACCTTTTTAGTTTTTAATCGTATGCGGTATAATTAAGCAAAAACAGGGGTTCGGACTCATGGAAATTGTAAAAACAGAAGCAGGTTGAAAGACTACGGGCAGCGCGGCCGGAATATCATTTGAAAGGCCGGCGCAAGCAGGGGATATATCGACGCCTTAACTGGAAAAACGGTAACTTTGGAGATGAATTAGAAATGGCCGGATACGGGAGGAACACTATGAAATTCTTTAAATTTTGCGGCTTAATCTGCTTGTTTTTGTTGTTTGCGGGGATTGCCCCCGTTGTGCCTGCTTTTGGCGAACAGACAGCGATAACTGTCGTTGTTGACGGCCAAAAATTAGATCTGGAAGTGCCGCCGGTATTTCTGGAAGACCGGGTTATGGCACCGGCGCGCAGCCTGGCGGAGTCACTCCGGGCGCGGGTGGACTGGGATCCGGCGACTGAAACGGCGACAATAGCATGCGGAAGCAGGAGCGTCAAGCTGGTTGACGGCAGCAATGAAGCCCTGCTGAACGGCGAACCGGTTCCTCTGGATGTGCCGGCGCGGGTGGTGGAAAACAGGTTCCTGGCGCCCCTGAGGTTCCTGGCCGAATCCCTGGGGGCCACGGTTCAATGGAATTGTATAGAACAAAAGGCAAGAATAATCAGCGCGCCGCCCGAGCGGCCGGAAAGAGTGTGCAATTCTTCATTTCCGGCCAAAGTGGCCTTAATCAATAACGGGCATTTGTGGCTGGTGGACGGCGTCCGCGCCGGTGCGGCGCCGGTGCGGATCACCAGCGCGGGGAATGCGGAGATTGTGGGCTGGTCTCCCGATGGCCGGTGGCTGATGTACCTGCACCGGGATGCGCAAGATTCCTGGAGCAAGCCCCCCTATCTCTGGGTGGTTAAAGCTGACGGCACAGGTGCCTTCCAGGTTGACCGGCGACCGGTGGCGGATACGCCGGCTTGGTCTCCGCTGGCGGATGCCATTGCTTACGGCACTCGGGACCCTGATCAAGAACATGCGCCGGACGGCAACCTGAAGATTGCCGTTTTCGATAGTAGTGATAGCAGTGCCGCCGGAGAAGCAACAGTGACCGTGCTATTGCCTGAGCATAGCAATGTCGCCAGCTTTGCCTGGGCGCCCGACGGGCAGAGCATTGCCGTATCTTTGCCCCGGAATAAGGAGCAGCCGTTGCTGATTAACCGGATTACCTTAGAAGGACAGAGCGCGAACTTGTTTACCTACAGTGAACCCAATACGACGGAGGATATTTTTTATACCCGGTCGGCATCCGGCTTGCAGTGGTCGCCGGATGGACGCTATCTTGCTTTTTACCTGGAGCCCGGTTCAGCTTCCCTGGCGGCGGACGGCGCGGCCGTCCAGGTGCTGGATTTGCAGCAATCCGACCGGCTCCTGGATTTGGGCGGCGGGCTTAAATATGCCCAATGGCTGGCGTGGTCCCCCGACAGCGCCCGGCTGGCCTATATCGCTGGCGGTGGCCGTGACGCCACGGTAAACAAGCGCCTGCACCTGGCAGACCTGCGGAACGGCGGCAAAATCACTGATTGCGGGAGCGCCGGCCAGGTAGACACCCAGCCGGTGTGGTCGCCGCATAAGCCTTACAGCCTGCTGTTCTGCCGCGGTAAAGAAGGAGGCGAATGGGCGGGAGGCGACAATTTCCCGGAGGTACTGGTACCGGGACAGCGAATCTGGCTGAAGACGGACGGCGGAGAAGTGAAAAGCCTTACCTCCGGCCCGGCGGACACAGCCGACTACGCACCCAAGCTTTCCCCGGACGGAGAAACCCTGGCGTACCTGCGGCTGAACCGTTTTGACAGCGGTTCCCTGTGCTTAAAGCTCCTGACCGGCGGCCAGGAGATGGAATTAATCAGCGGCCTGACCGGTGACCATGGCTATTACGGCAATTACTATCCCGAATGGCTGAGTATTTACTGGGAGAGGTAAAAAATAAATGGGTCTAAGGTCTTTGTGGCGATTATCCTCACCATTCAAATTAATCATTGGTATTGTAATTGTTTTATTGCCGGCCGGATTTTTGACTCTTCATAATATGGATTTTAATCAACTGCCGGCGGAGCTGCGTGGGTTGACCGGACCGGTTTGCGTGGTGGAAAAGGTTGTGCTGTACAACGACAAGGACGGTGACGGGGTCTACGACCTTGATGATATCGTTCAGGGCGCGCGCAAGGATCTGGAGGCGAGACCGGCATATAAGGACGCCTACTATGCCGGGGGATACCCGCCGGAAAACGAAGGTGTCTGCACCGACGTGATCTGGCGGGCGCTGCAAAACGCGGGCTACGACTTAAAAGGAATGATGGACAGGGATATTCGGGAGCATCTGGAAGATTATCCCCGCGTGGCAGGCGCGCCTGAGCCCAATATTGATTTCCGCCGGGTGCCGAACCAGGAGGCTTTTTTTAAGAAGTACGCCGAACAGCTTACCACTCAGATTAAGCCTTGGGATGCGGAAAATTTAAAGCAATGGCAGGGCGGCGACATTGTGGTGTTCGGCCCGCCTCACGACCATGTGGGAGTAGTTTCAGACAAAAGGCGGGCGGACGGGGTTCCCCTGCTGATCCACAACGCCGGACCCTCTACCAGGGAGGATAACGGGCTCCTTAATTGGTCTACTCCCATAAAGTATCATTTCAGATTTTCTAAAAATAATTAATATGGTGTTGTGATTTGTGGAAGGAGGCCCGCAATGAAAATTACTCGACTGATTATCGCGCTATTAATACTTGCCTTCATAAGCGGCTGCGCTGTGGAGGAAGGGAAGTTGTCCGGCGGCCAGGGAAAGAAAACAGTTGTTACTATGGACCAGGCGATAACAGAGTACCTGGAAAACAGTATCATTCCCATTCCTGAACCCCCCGGCGTGAAGACATTTGCGGCTTACGACCTGCTCGGGGTATCCGAAAACGGGAACGAAAAAACAGCCTACCTGTTGGCGGACATACGAACATATGGGGTTGAACCGAGCGTCGGCATCGGTCCCCGCAGCGCGAGTTTCCTGCCCTTGGCGCTAACCATGAGAGAGGAGAACGGCAGTTTTACGGTCGTTGGGCACCGGCAGCCGCGCGACGGCACGTATAACTGGCCGGATATAAAACAAATTTTCCCCCAAGAATACCACGAGAGGATTCTAAACTACCACAAAACGGGGAAGGGTCAAGAAATGGAGCAATCTATCAGAGAAAAGGTAAACAATTATTTAAAGACGGCAGGAATAGAGTATACAGGATGATATTATCATTGAACATTTTCCCGACGTACTTTGTTAAATATTTTCACTGCGGAGATTATCAATATTAAGCCCAGGATCAGC